>CAYNGM010000122.1:0-1278 GCA_964396565.1 uncultured Anaerolineaceae bacterium
ACCACGTCCCCGGGTCGCGTGTAGCGGGCGATGAAGCTATGGGTGAGCGCGGCCGGGAAGCTCGCGAGATACGAGCACATCGGGTGGAGGCTGTGACCCCACAGACGCGGCTGATCCTTCCAGTCGGGCACGAGCGGGATGGCCGGCAGCGTCGTTGGGAGGTCGAGCGCCAGCTGGCCGTTCGTTGCGGCGCGCGTCGGTCCGGCCGACATGGTCGTCAGCGATCCTCCCTCACCCGTGCGCCGATCTCCGGTCGGCTCGACGGGTCGCGGAGTGTAGCACGCTCGATTCCGGGATTTCGGCGGGGCTTGACGGGCTCAGCCAGGCGTCACCGACCACTTGCCGTCCGCCTCGATCCGGAGGAGCAGCGATCCGTCGGGGAGGATCAGGTCGTCGGTCGAGGCGCCGATCCCCGAGGCGAGGAGCTCGCTCCTGGTCAACCGGTAGATCCATACCGAGAACGAGCGCTTCCCGTCGTGCTGGAACGTGGCAGGCATCGGCCCATCCGACGGTGGATCGAGCCGCACGACCATATCGCCGGAACCCTTGAGCGTGTCCTCGGGATCCCATGCCTTGGCCTCGAGGGCCGGTCGGATGGTGATCGACCACGGCCCGGAAGCCTTGACCTTGATCGAGCGCATGCCGCCCGCCAGGTTCACCAGGACCGTGCCCTTGTAGGCGCCCACCCGGTTCACGAGCAGCTTCGGCGCCTTGGCTTCGGCATCGACCTCCCAGACGACGAAGTCGCGCTTGCCGGAGCTCGATATCTTCGCGATCGCACCGACGTCCTTCGGGATCCTGACCTTGACCGTGCGCGAACGCTTCCCGGTCAACTTGATCGGCTCGAAATCGACTGAGCGCGCAGCGACTTTCGACAGCTTCGGGAGATCATCGATGGCCACGCTTGGCCCGAAGGTCGGTCCGGCCATCAGCCGGACGGTCGCGCCCGATGATCCGCTGCTGCATGCGGCCAGGGTGATCGATATGGCCGCGAGGCCGATGAAGAGGTTCGACGTCCGCATCGATTGACCCTTCTGACGAGGAGGTCGGTCGCACTGTCCGCCGTGCGGTCGGACCGGCCCATCGACCAAAGGTCCTGCAGTGGTCAGTCCGTGAGTGCGGTTGTCGCGGTGCGAGCGGGCCGCGGGAGCCTCGCGCGAGTGGTTCGAGTGGTGCGGCGGGGGCATCCGCGCGAAAGGGACCCCTGGTCCGCGATGGGGACTCGAAGTTGCGCGGTAGTCCACCGAGACTCATCTGCACGTCCGGATGCCCCGAACT
>CAYNGM010000122.1:1378-6689 GCA_964396565.1 uncultured Anaerolineaceae bacterium
CGAAGTTGCGCGGTAGTCCACCGAGACTCATCTGCACGTCCGGATGCCCCGAACTGGGGGATCGGTCCATCTGTCCCTCGGATCTGATGTCGATCCGGGTCGGTCGTGCTCGATCCACGCTCGCGCTCGTGACCTGACGCGTCGCCACGGCTCGCGACGGGGTCTGGCTCGGCCGAACTCGACCAGGTCCTGCTCCAGCCGAGTCTCGAGTGACTGGGGCGCAACTTCGCCGGGGTCTGGGTCGGGACCGGCCGGATGGACATGATCGACTGCGGTCCCACGTTGGCTTCCGGCGGTAGACTCCGGGTCGCGTCCCCGTAGCTCAGTGGACCAGAGCAGGCGCCTTCTAAGCGCAAGGTCGCAGGTTCGAATCCTGCCGGGGACGCCAGTGGACGCCCGAACGCGGGCCTCCGACGCATGACGGTCGGAGCGCTTCCGGAGCAGAAGGACGAAGACCCCGTTGCCGGTCGCGCCGGGCAACGGGGTCGTTCACTTTCTGTGGCCCGGGAGGGGTTCCCGGGCTAGGACGAGGTGCCGGGCGAGGCCGAGGGGGAGGCGTCCTTGGTGCCGGGCCCCCACCCGTTGCCATGACCGCGACCACCGAAGCCGCCGAACCCACCGAAGCCGCCGAACCCACCGAAGCCGCCAAACCCACCGAGGCCCTTTCCGAAGCCGCGAGTACCGGCGAACACCGTGTCCGCATCGATCGAACCGTCGGAGCGCTCACGGCCACTCACCGAGATGCCCATGTCGGCCTTGATGTCCGAAAGCTTGGCGTCGTCGGTCCCGGCGACCCGATAGGTCGTGTCGGCGTCCACGTGGACCGTGACGGTCGTGCCGTCCCGCTTCGTGATCACGATCGAGTCCGATGTCGTGGACTTGACCGTGCCCATCACCCCGTCCGGCGCCACGGTGACGCTTAGCGCCGTCATCGCGTTGTCGCCGGTCTTCGTCCCCTGGACGGTGACAGCGCGACCGTCCTTGACGTCGGCAAGACTGCCGGTGCCCGCACCGAATTCGTACTTCGTGGACCCGTTGACGGTGATAGTCCAGATCGAGCCGTCGCGCGTCGTGACCTTGAACCCCGAGGCGCTGATGGCACTGGCGGTCCCGTGGACGACTGGAACGACCACGACCAGTCCGTTGACGGTATAGGTGCCGTCGTCATTGCGGGTCTGGTCGATGCGCACCTGGTCCCCGACCTTCAGGTCGGACACGGCGATCTCCTGGCCACCCTTGGTGAGCTTGACCGAACTTGTGACGGTGATCGTCCTGGTCCAACCGTCGTCGGTCTTGAGCGTCACATCGTTCCCGCTGATCGAGGCGATCGTGATGTCTCGAAAGCCAATCCCTCCACGACCGAGATGGTCCAGCGTGTCCTCATCCGGTCCGGACATCGGCCCGACGGCAGACAACGGACCGCTGCCGACTCCGGCGCCAGAGGGTGTACCTGGTCCGGTCGTCCATCCGTTCGTGACCGCTGCGTTCGCTCCGGCCGATGGGCCTGGCGACGCGGCGAGTGACGTGGCGACGGCTCCGACCACGAGGACGACGACCGCACCGGCCACGACGGCAAGGCGCAGTCGGCTCGGACCAGGAGTCCGGCCACTGAACGCGACGGCGCCGTTCGTCGACGTCGGCAGGGCGGCGCGCTCAGGGGTGGACGTGGCGTGACCAGAGGGTCGGAGCGGCTCCGCGACGACCTCGCTGGTCGGTGACTCCCACGAGGGGTCGGCAGTGGGGTGATGATCGTTCGTCATCTGGATCTTGGGTCCTCCGTGCGACGTCCGTCCATGGCCGGAGGGGACGCTGGATACATACGATGCGAGGAGTCTCTGAGTAGGTCCTGAGAATCGTCAGCCATCCGCGATACTGCACGAGTGGACGATGCTCGTGAACCGATCGTAGCCCTTATCCCGGCCTATCAGGCCGGTTCGCTGGTGGGCGCCGTTATTCGCGGTGCATCGCGGCACCTTCCGGTCGTCGTCGTGGACGACGGCTCGACCGATGACACCGCGGCGGTCGCCGAGAGGGCCGGCGCGATCGTGGTCCGGCAGTCTCCTAACGCCGGCAAGGGTGCCGCGCTGCGCACGGGGTTCCGTCATGTGCTCGATGCCGGGACTGCGGCGGTCGTGACGCTTGACGCTGACGGCCAGCATGATCCCGACGAGATACCGGCGTTCCTTGCGGCGTATGCGACCTCCCGACCTGAGCTCGTGATCGGCCGGCGTGACTTCTCGCTGATGCCGCCGAGCCGTCGGCTCGCGAATACGCTCGGTGGGTGGGCGCTGTCCGCCGCGATCGGGCGGTCGATCCCGGACAACCAGTCGGGCTATCGACTCGTCGGTCGGACCCTTATGCGTCACCTCCTCGACAGCGAGGAATCCGGGTTCGAGTTCGAGGTCGAGATGATCGCCCGCTGCATCGCTCTGGGGCTGCCCATCGGATGGGTGCCCATCCGGACGATCTATGCCGGCGAGCCGTCGCACATCCGACCGGTCCAGCATCTTCGCGAGTTCCTGCGGGTCACCCGCGACGCCCGACGTATCGCACGGGGCGGATCCTGACGTAGCGCCGCTCAGCGATGGCTGGCGTCCTGGAGGCGTGGTACTGGCGGCTACCCCAAAGTACGGCTTGGAGACGGCCACTCCCGACTCATACAGTCTGCCTCGCAGCGGGCCGGACCCTACCCCTGAACACCCCAGGGGCCCGGAACCGTCGAGAAGTGCGCAGAACTGAGGCAACGACCACATGGCATCGATGGCCGTCAACGAGCTGGGACCGATGCTCACCGCGACCGAGGTCGCCGAGATGCTCCACCTGCATGTCAACACGGTGAAGCGCCTGGGAGACCGTGGTGAGCTTCCCTTCTATCGCGTCTGCAAGCGGGGCGATCGACGCTTCCGTCTCGACGACGTGATGAAGTTCCTCGCCCAGAACCGCTGATCGAACGGGGCCCTAGCGCCCCGTCGCATCGAACGCACGCGAGCGCCCGACCCCGGGGGGACGGGCGCTCGTTGGCGTCCCCCGGACAAGGTCGTCGTGCCTCCCGAGGGGTCGCCATGCTGCACGATGACCCCGACCAGCGGACCGCGACTGTCTATGCTGTCGGCCATCGGCATGAGACCGATCGCCACCGATGGCGGCAGGCCGACGGGAGGGTGACGTGAACGAGCTCGACAAGAACCTGTTGACCGGCGAGGCCGTCGTGTTCGCCACCACCAAGCACTGGTTCGCACCGATCCGCGCGTCCATCCTGGCCGGGCTGATGATCGTCGCATTCATCGCCCTTGGCTGGCTGTCGCCTGACAATGAGACCGGGATCATCGGGACGGTCGGGAGCCTGATGGACCTGGTCGGCACGGTCCTCGCCATAGGTGGCATCGCCTGGATCGTCTACAACCTCGCAGAGTTCCTGTCCGCCCATTTCGGTGTGACCAACATGCGTGTCCTGCGCTACGAGGGTTTGCTCAGGCGGCGGTCATCCGAGACGCTGCTGTCCATGCTGACCGACGTCCGGCTCGATGAGCCCGCGATCGGTCGGATGCTGGGCTACGGGAACCTGCGCATCCTGACCTCGTCCGGAGCTGCCGGCGAGGACCAGTTCATGACCGTCAAGGACGCAGCCAAGCTACGCACGGCGATCAACGAGCAGAAGGCCGCGATGCTCCGCGGCGAGCACCTCGCGGCGTCGTCAGCGCCGGCTGCGGCACCCGCTGCCGTGGCACCCGCTGCCGTGGCACCCGCTGCCGTGGCACCCGCCCCCCTCGCAGCGCCGGTCGCACCACCAGCACCATCCGCACCGGCTGCGTCACCCACGCCGACGTCCAGCGCAGCGGACGATGCCGCGGCCGCATTGGTGCGCCTCGGCGAACTGCACGCCCAGGGACTGATCACGGATACCGATTTCGAGACCAAGAAGGCTGAGATACTCGACCGGATCTAGCCCCGCCAAGCACGCCATGAGGGAGGCTCGACCATGACGCTCGTCTTCGCGACCGCGATCTCCACGTGGGTCCTGATGCAGATCCTGAACGTCGTCGACGTCGGTGGTTTCCTGATCGAGAGCACCATTGCCGTGGTCGGTGGAGCGCTGGTCGGGTTCCTGGCTGCCTGGTTCATCCGTCGACAGCGACGCAAGGCCTGACGCTCGAGCTCAAGCCCGGGGCAGGGCCGCCAGGGACTCGCCGAAGATCTCGACCGCCTCGCTGATCTCGGCCGCCGAGACATCCAGCGGCGGGATCCAGCGCACGACTTCGTGCTGGCGCCCACAACTCAGGACGAGCAGACCCGCGTCCGCACATGACGCCAGCAGGCGGTCGGGCGTGGAGCCGTCAGCCTCACGAGTGGTCCGGTCACGGACGAACTCCACGCCGACCATCAGTCCCGGACCACGGACGTCGCCGATCCGTTCGTCCTCGGCGGCGATGCGCTCGAGTCCCGCCCGCAACTCCGCCCCGCGGGCGACGGCGTTGTCCAGGAGACGCTCCTCGGCGATCGTCTCGAGGACGGCAAGTCCAGCTGCACACGCGACCGGGTTGCCACCGTACGTGCTGCCGTGGGCACTTCGGCCCCAGCGCTCCTGAAGGGCCCGTGATGAGACGATCGCGGACAGGGGCAGCCCATTGGCGATGGCCTTCGCGACGACGACGACATCGGGGACGATGCCCGCGTGTTCGAAGGCCCACATCCGGCCGGTGCGGCCGTAGCCGGACTGGACCTCGTCGGCGATGAGCAGGATCCCGTGCTCGTCGCAGAACGCGCGCAGTCGCCGCAGGAACTCGGGTGGCGCCTGGGTGAAGCCGCCCTCGCCCTGGACGGGCTCGATCAGGATGCACGCCACCGACGACGCCGGGATGAGGCTCGAGGTCAGGGCATGGAGATCGGCCATCGCGCCGTCGACGGCCGCCGCGTCGTCACCACCGAAGTCGCGGTAGGCGGCCGGATAGGTCGAGAAGTAGGTTCCCGGGACGAGCGGCTCGTACCCCGTCCGATAGTTGAGCGCGGAGGTGGTGACCGAGGTCGCCCCGAACGTCCGACCGTGGAAGCCGCCGCGGAAGGCGATGATCCCCGGCCGACCGGTCACCCGACGCGCGAGCTTCAGGGCGCCGTCGATGGCCTCCGACCCGGAGTTGAGGAAGAACACCGAGTCGAGCGGATCGGGAAAGGTCGCGGCCAGCTCATCGGCCAGGCGGGTGATCGGTCCGCTGAAGCCGATGGCCGAGATCGGTCCGGTAAGTCGGTCCACCTGGGCGTGGATGGCGGCGGTCACGCGCGGATGGGTGTGACCAAGGGCGGTCACCGCGATCCC
>CAYNGM010000123.1:0-6652 GCA_964396565.1 uncultured Anaerolineaceae bacterium
GGAAGTCGGCGAGCGCCTGCTCACGGCTGACGAACTCGACCGCGGCGACCTCCGGCATGTCCGAGATCCGGGCACGCAGGTCCGCTACCCCCGCGTCCGTCGCGTCGGGCTTGATGTAGGCGACGACCTCGACCTTCTGCTCGGTGAACTGGAGGCCAGCCAGCAGACCGGTCTGGATGATCCAGAAACCTGCCAGCAGCAGGAGCATCAGGACCATGGTCGCGGTCGCCGCGAGGCTCATGACGGCGTTGCGCCAGAACCCCTGCCAGGCGCGTCTCAGGCTGAAGATGACGAACGAGATCACCGGTCAGTCCTCGCGGTGGTAGGCACCACCGACCTCGTCCCGGATGATCCGCCCCTCCTCGAGGGCGACGACGCGCTTACGCAGGGCCGTCACGACCTCCGCGTTGTGGGTCGCCATCAGGATCGTGACCCCGAGCTCATTGATGCGCAGCAGCAGCTGCAGGATCTCCCAGCTGATCAGCGGATCCAGGTTGCCGGTCGGCTCGTCGGCGATGATCAGGCGCGGATCGTGGACGAGTGCCCGGGCGATGGCCGTGCGCTGCTGCTCGCCGCCGGACAACTGCGCCGGCAGCTGGCGCGCCTGGGCGGTCAGGCCGACGATGGCCAGCACGCGATCGACCGCCGGTCGGATCTTGCGGCGCGGGTAGCCCGTCACCTCGAGCGCGAACGCCACGTTCTCCCAGACGGTCTTGGTCGGGAGCAGCTTGAAGTCCTGGAAGATGATCCCGATCTTGCGCCGCATCCGCGGGACCTGGCGGCGGGGCAGACGGGCGAGATCCAGTCCATCGAGAACTACGTCGCCGCGGGTCGCGACCTCGTCGCGGATCAGCAGCTTGATGAGCGTGGACTTGCCGGCGCCGGAAGGCCCGACGAGGAAGACGAAGTCTCCCTCGGGGATGGCCAGATCGACGTCGCGCAGCGCGATCTTGCCGTTGGGGTACTGCTTCATGACGTCGTGCAGCACGAGCACGGCCCGATCCGGCTTGGCCTGGTCCGGTCCGCGCTCGAGCAGACGTCTTCGAAGCGAGCGCCCCGGCAGCTGGGCCGGGGGCGGGGCGATGGTCACTGGCGACTCCGCGGGCGTTCCGTGATGGCGACCTCCGCCATCGAATCCGATGCCTTCGACTCCGTCCGCGGGCACAGGGGGAGCCACGTCGTCCCCGAGGCTACCACCCGTGATGGCTGCTGCCAAACGGGACGGGCGGTCGAGCGGACCCCGGACGATGGTCCGGTCCGGGCGACTGCGGTCCGGTCTAGAGCAGTCCGGGCGATATCGGCAGATACCTCGACAGGTCGACGAATGGGTCGTCCCAGCACAGCAGGATCGGGAACGGCTCGAGTCGGAACCCGGCTCGCAGGGCGCCGACGAGCGCCGCATCGGCATCGCCCGGGATCCACACCGAGAATGCGCCGTTCGGGCTGACGGACGTGGTCAGGTGGCCGAGGATCGGGGCGGCGAGCGCCGGGTCGACGACGGCGACCGGTCCGACCCGACCAGTCTCGCTCGCATAACCGTAGCCCACCGGGCCCCCGTCCGGTCCCGTGTACAGCCATCCACGCCGAGTCGTCCTGAGCCAGCGGTGGTCAGCGGGATGGGCGACACCGAGGGTCGCCCGGTCGAGTGCCTCGATGATCGAGTCGAGCCGAGCAAGATCGTCCTGGTCGTCATGACCGCCGGTTCCGGCGAGAGTCGCGAAGGCGACCGGTCGGACGCCCGCGGGCAGCGGCCCGAAGCTCTCCGGACGCTGAGGCAGACCGATCAGGTTGAGTAGTGGTCGACGCGGCACGATCCCGATCGAGGCGTAGAGAGCGTTCGAGATCGGCTGTGCGCTGTCGGTCGCCGTCGAACGCACGACGCCCGGTACCGGATCGGCACCGACCTCGTGCAACAGTCTCCGACCGACGCCGGCCCCCTGGATGTCCGGTCGAACGAAGCACATCGAGAGGTACCACAGATGCTCTCGACGGACGGCCGAGGCGAAGCCCACGATCCGTTCGTCCGAGCCATCGTGCCGGCCCCCTTCGATGGCCACCACGAACCGCTCTGGATCCGTGGACTGCAGGTGTCGGTACAGCTGGAGAAGGGTCGGGTTGTCAGACGGGAGCTCCGGCTGGCCGAGACGCACGATGTAGTCGTTGATGCTCGTCCGCCAGATCTCCGTGCAGGCGACGAGCTCGTCGGTCCGCACCGGGCGATAGAGGAAGGAGTCGGGCGCTCGACCGGACGGCAGACCGGGTCGCTCCTGAGCCATCACGACAACGCGGGTTCGGCGTCCTCGCCCCGGAGCGCCCCGCCCGTGGCGAGCCGCTCGAGTTCGGCCTGCATGAACGCATCGAGGTCGCCGTCCAGGACTGCCGTGGTGTTGCCCGTCTCGTGACCGGTCCGCAGGTCCTTGACCATCTGATACGGATGCAGGACGTAGCTGCGGATCTGGTTGCCCCAGCCCGCCTCGACATGCTCGCCCTTGAGCGCCCGCATCTCGGCCTCCTTCTCCTCGAGCGCGCGCTCGAGCAGTCGAGCCTTGAGGACCTTGATCGCGTTCTCCTTGTTCTGCGTCTGCGAGCGTTCGTTCTGGCTCTGGACGACGATCCCTGTCGGCGCATGCGTCAGGCGCACGGCGCTGTCGGTCTTGTTGACGTGCTGGCCACCGGCACCCTGTGAGCGATAGGTGTCCACACGGATGACGTCCCAGTCGAGCTCGATCTCGATGTCGTCGTCGACCTCGGGCAGGACCTCGACCAGGGCGAATGTCGTCTGCCGTCGCTTCTGTGAGTCGAACGGGCTGATGCGCACGAGGCGGTGGACGCCACGCTCGGCACGCAGCCAGCCATAGGCGCGCCGACCATCGACCTCGACGGTCACGCTCTTGAGGCCGGCCTGCTCGCCTTCCTGCTGGTCGATGATCTCGGTCGCGAAGCGATGACGCTCGGCCCAGCGCAGGTACATCCGGAGCAGCATCTCGGCCCAGTCGGTGGCCTCCGTGCCGCCGGCTCCGGCGCTGATGGTCAGGATCGCCGGGGCGTCGTCGTGCTCACCGGAGAACAGCAGGGCGGTCCGTTCACGGGCGAAGTCGGACTCGAGTGCAGCCGCGTCATGCTCGACCTCGGCCCGCAGGCCCGCGTCGTCGTCCTCGGCGAGCAACTCGACCGCGGTCTCGAGATCGGCGGCGCGTCGCAGCAGGACCGTCCAGGTATCGAGTTCGGTGCGCAGGCCGTCGGCCTCGCGCAGGACCTTCTGGGCGCCGCGCTGGTCGTCCCAGAACCCGGGTTCGACGGTCAGCGCGTCGAGTTCTCCGACACGCGCCTGCTTCGCCTCGAGGTCAAAGACGCCCCGAGGTCGAGCGGATCCGTTCGGCCAGGTCGGCGATGGCGGACGCGTCCACCTAGTTCCGGGCCTGAAGATCCTGGAGCAGGATCGGCCGCAGCTCGATGAGCCGCAGGGCCGTCTTGCTCCGCGCGACGACGGGGTTCACACAGGGACAATAGGAGTTGTGCGGACAGACCCCACAGTTGCCGTCGCAATCGAGTGCGGCGGCATAACTGCAAGTCCGACAATCACGTTCGCACGCGATCAGATCGACGAACGCGGCATCCTCGGCCTGCTTCACTTACTCCCTCACTGGAACGGCGCTGGGCACGGGCGGGGGCTGGGAGCGAGCCTGTCGTGGGTTCTCGGGCGGTCCGGGGCGGCAGGCCTTGGCCCAGTATAGGGGGCCAACCGACGACCGCCAAGAGGGAAAAACTGCGAGATTCTGCGAAAACCCTCGTCCGGGGATCAGCGACCGATGGTGTAGAGCGCGAGGGCGCCAAGTTCGTGGACCGTGGCGTCCACCTTGGCGGCCAGGTCGCGTTCGATCGGGCTCGTGCGGGTCGGAGAGCCGTAGCCCGTGATCCCCGCATCGGATGCCATCCGCAGTACCCGGAACATGTGCGTCGGATCTGAGACGAAGACCGCGCTGTGGAGGTCCTCGTCGGCCATCACGGCAGCCACGCCGCGGATCGATTCGAGTGTCGTACGGCTGGCGTCTTCCGCGAGGATGGCCGATGGCGGAACACCGTGCGCGATGGCGTAGGCCTGGGCGGCGGCGGCCTCCGTAGTTCGGTCGCCCTCCTGCTTCCCGCCGGTCACGATGAGGCGCGGAGCGATCCCCTCGTGGAACAGGTCGATGGCGTGGTCGATGCGGGCCGCGAAGACCGGGGAGGGTCGGCCGTCGTACTGGGCCGCGCCCATCACCACGATGGCATCGACCGGTCGCCGTTCATCGCGCCCGGCCTGATCCCAGATGCGGTATGTGGTGTAGCCCGCGATGGCGAATCCGATGAGTCCGCCGATGACGACGATCCGCACCAGGACCCGCAACATCCCGCGGCGCGCTCAGCGCCCGTGGCACTTCTTGTACTTGGCCCCGGAACCGCACCAGCACGGATCGTTGCGACCGATACGCGCCCCCGTCGGGGTGTAGCCGGGTCGCGCCCCACCTCCAGGGCCACCCGCACCCCCGCCGCCCGCGTTGCCACCGTGCGTCGCACCACCGGCCGCAGTGACCGGTTCGTCTCCGAGTGACTCCCGGACGTTGCGTGTCGTCGGGGCGGCCGGGAGCGCGCCGCGCAGGATGGCCGATCCGGCCCCGCCGGCGCCGGTCGCCGCCGAGGCAGCCGTGGTCGCCGAGGCTGTCGCCGCTGCGGCGACCGGCGCCCCGAGCCCGGCTCCGGCGGCTCCGGCGGCTCCGGCGGTTCCGGCGGTTCCGGCGGTTCCGGCGGACACGCCGCCGGTCGTCGAACCCGAGCCGTTGCCGGACGCCGCGGCGCCCCGGGAGATGGCCGCCGCGCCCGCCGCGAGGGCCTGGGCGAGAGCCGCATCCGGTGGCGGCTGGCGCTGGACCGTGACCCGGAAGATGGATGACGCCACGCCGTGCCGGATCAGGTCGCGGAACTCCTCGTACATCCGGAATGCCTCGCGGCGGAACTCGTTGAGCGGGTCCTGCTGGGCATACCCGCGCAGCCCGATCCCGCGCCTCATGTCATCGAGCTCGGTCAGGTGCTCGACCCACAGCGAGTCGATCGTCCGCAGCAGGACGAACCGCTCGACCAGCGGCCAGTCATCGCCGATCTCGGCGGAACGCGCCTCCAGGCGGCTGTCGGACAGGTCACGCAGATGCTCGACGATCGCATCCCGGCCACCGATCTCCCACAGTTCGTCGGCGGTCGTCCCCTCCCCCGACAGGCCCATCGCGTTGAGGCCGGCGACGAGGCCCTCGAAGTCCCACGCCTCCGCATCCTCGCCGGTCAGGTGTCCATCGACCAGGGCATCGATCTCGTCGTCGAGGAAGGTCCGGACGGTCTCGCCGAGGTCCTCGTTGTGGAGCACCTTGTCGCGCTCCGCGTAGATGGTCTCGCGCTGCTTGTTGATGACGTCGTCGAACTCGACGACACGCTTGCGGATGTCGAAGTTGAAGCCCTCGACCCGGGACTGGGCGCTCTCGATGGTCTTGGACACGAGGCGCGACTCGATGGCGACATCATCCTCGAGCCCGAGTCGCTCCATCAGCCCGGTCACGCGATCGGAGGCAAAGCGCTTCATCAGGTCGTCATCGAGCGACAGATAGAAGCGCGATGAACCCGGGTCGCCCTGACGACCGGCACGGCCGCGCAGCTGGTTGTCGATGCGGCGCGAGTCGTGGCGCTCGGTGCCGATGATGTGCAGCCCGCCGGCCTCGACGACCCGTTCGTGGTCCTCGTCGGTGATCGCCCTGGCTCCGGCGAGCGCCGCCTCGTAGACCGGCTTCTCGACCTCGGCGGGGTTGAGGCCCTGGCGACGCAACTCGTCGGAGGCGAGCCCCGCCGGGTTGCCGCCAAGCAGGATGTCCGTGCCACGGCCGGCCATGTTGGTGGCGATGGTCACGGCTCCGCTGCGTCCGGCCTGGGCGACGATCCCCGACTCCTTCTCGTGGAACTTGGCGTTGAGCGTCTCGTGCCTGATGCCGCGCCGCTTGAGCAGGTCGGACAGGATCTCCGACTTCTCGACGCTGACCGTGCCGACGAGGACCGGCCGACCGGCCTCCTGCATCTCGACGATCTCGTCGATCATGGCGTTGAACTTCGCCCGCTCGTCGCGGTAGACGAGGTCCGGGAAGTCGTCGCGGACCATGTCCCGGTGGGTCGGGATGGCGACGACCTCGAGCGTGTAGATCTTGTGGAACTCCTCGGCCTCGGTCATCGCCGTACCGGTCATCCCGGCCAGCTTGTCGTAGAGCCGGAAGTAGTTCTGGAAGGTGATCGTGGCGAGGGTCACCGTCTCGCGCTGGACGCGCAGCCCCTCCTTGGCCTCGACGGCCTGGTGCAGGCCCTCGCTCCAGCGCCGCCCGGGCATCTGGCGACCGGTGAACTCGTCGACGATGATGATCTCGCCGTCCTTGACGATGTAGTCGCGATCGCGCTTGTAGAGGGCGTGGGCGCGCAGGGCCTGGTCGAAGTGGCGGGCCAGCCGCGGGTCGGCGTCGTACAGGTTCTCGACCCCGAGTAGGCGCTCCATCTTGTCGATGCCCTCTTCGGTCGGGCTGACCGCCCGGTCCTTGAGGTCGATGAAGTAGTCGCCACCCTCCTCGGCTCCCTCGGGGCGCTCCTTGAG
>CAYNGM010000124.1:0-6618 GCA_964396565.1 uncultured Anaerolineaceae bacterium
CACCGTGTACACGAATCCGGGGACTCGGGCGATGTCCGACGCCGACCTGGTGGTCGGCCCCGAGTTGTTCGGGACTGCCCGGCAACTGATGCTCGACGCGGGTTGGCGGCAGATCGACCTGGTGGAGGGGCCGTTCTTCCATGCGATCGGAATGGTCGATGAACGGCGCCGAAACGTCGATCTGCACAAGTGGGTCGTGTTTCCGCGGTTCTCACCGACACCGGAACTGGCATGGCTCGACCGGGCGGTGCCGCACGAGGTGCAGGGGCATCCTGTTCGCCGGCTGACGAGCCCTGACGAGTTGGTCCTTGCGGTGGTCCATGGACTACTGACGAATTCGCCGAGCGCGACCCGCTGGCCGATCGACGTCGTCCATCTGGCGAGGACGGCGGCGGTCGAGGACGCGTTCTGGTCCGACGTGCTGGTCGCCGCGACCGAGATCGAGGCCGGCCCGGTCGTGGCCGATGCTGTGGCGATGTGTCGGGTCGAGCTCGATGCCGACATACCCATGGATGCCATCGAAGCTCTGCGCGCCGCTCCGCTCGACCGCGGTTTGGCCCAACATTGGGCGCTGTGTCGGCGGGGGATCAACCTCGAGTGGCGGGTCCGCCGGTATCGGCGACTCGAACGTTCCGCCGGTCGGAAGCCGTCAGTGGTCGGCTATGCCGCGCCGCGACTCCGAGCGATCCGAACCCGCAGCCTGACGACGGTCATCTCGGGCCGTGTGCGTCGCGGCCGGCAGATCGTCGAAGTGCGCATCAGGGACTGACCGGGCCGCTACAAGTGGCGCAGTTGGTCGAGTGTGTCGACGATGTCGGCGGCAAGTTGCGCTCGACGGGGGCCGTTCGCCACTGCATCGACCGAGTGCGCGTTCATCGTCGAGACGCTGCTGGCGAACGGGGCGTCGACCAGTGCCTTTGCCAACGCCCCGGCGGCTCGGACGTCGACCTGCTCGAACGGCGAGCGAGCGTAGGCCACTTGCTCGGGTAGCGCCCCGCCGTTGGACGACACCACCGGAATGCCGCACGCGATCGCCTCGAAGGTGCTCAGCCCCCAGCCCTCGGTGAACGACGGTTGCACGACGAGTGCCGCTGCCGCGTAGGCATCGACCAGGTCGTCATCGGTGGTGTCGGTCGCGATGTCGAGATGACGGATTCCGAGCTGGCGGCCGAGGCTGAGCAGCCCCGGGCGTTGATCTCGGCGCGGGCCGAACACCCGTAGTTGCCGCTCGCCATCGAGTCCGCTGGCGGCGAATGCGCCGAGGAGCCCGTCCACGTTCTTGTGGTCGGCGATGCGGCCGACGTACAGGATGTCGGTCCCGATCCCAGTCTCGGTGCGCCGGCGTCTCACTCGTTCGGCGAGCGTGGCGTCAATCGGCAGTTGAAGCCGCCGGATTCGTCCTGGTGGGCATCCGAGTTCGTCGATGATCGTTCGACGCGAATAGTCCGAGACGGTGAGGATCAGTTCGGAGTTGCGCACGGCAGACCGGAGGTAGAACCGTCGGAGAAAGGCGCGCCGAGGAGCGCCGTAGTGCAGCTGGATCGTGTCGTGGATCAACGTCGCTGAACTGCGCCAACGCAGCGGTCGAACCTGATGCAGGTACAGGCTCCCGTGGTGGCGTGGGATGTTGAGGAGGTCTCGCTGCCCTTTCCACTCGGATCCGGTCGAGCGACTCGGGTGGATCGAGCACCATCGCGGTATGTCGGCCAGGTGGTCAGGGTCACCCCAGAGCGTCACGGTGAAGCCTGGGTCGTCGAGGTCGGCGAGGCCCCTGACGGTGTGTTGCGCTACTCGACCCGAACCGCTGGATTCGCGCAGCCACCGGGCATCGAGCATGGGGGCACGGCGTCGTGCAGCACGGTCGCTGTCATCCGGCGACGTCAACGATTCGTGGGTGCCGGTGTCGCTGGGGTCGTGCCGCTGGTCGAATCACGCAGCCGGTGCGGCCCGTCGACGTGGGCGTCGATGCGGCCCATGCTCATGTGCACGACCGTATCGCAGGCTTCGAGCGTCGCCGGTCGGTGGGCGATGGCGATGATGGTGATCTGACCGTGCAACTCCTCGAGGGTTTGACGAAACAGCTGTTCTGTCATTGCATCGAGGGCGCTTGTGGGCTCGTCGAGAACGAGCAGGGCGGGGCGCCCGGCGAGCGCTCGCGCGATGGCGATGCGTTGTCGTTGACCTCCCGAGAGGCCTTGGCTGCGCGTGCCGATCATGTGGTCGTACCCGCCCGGGAGCGCCATGATCTCGTCGTGAACGTGTGCGTGCCGAGCTGCGTCGACGATGTCGGCGTCGGTGACCCACGGGCGGAGGAAGCCGATGTTGTCGCGGATGCTCAACTCTGCGAGCTGTTGGTGTTGAGGGACGAGCGCAGTCAGTCGCGTCCAATCGTCGCGTCGCACATCGGCCAGCGGTTCACCGTTGACGCGGATCTCGCCGTCGGTGGGGGAGCGAAGCCCGAGCAGGAGTTCGGCGGTGGTGGACTTCCCTGCGCCGGACGGCCCCACCACCCCGATCGTGGTTTTCGGCGCAATGGTGAGGGACACCCGATCGAGCGCGGGTCGGTCGGGTACGTACGAGTAGCTCACGCGATCGAAGACCAATGAGTCGATCGCTTCGATGCGGTTCGTGCCGACGGGTTCTCGATGTGACTCGAGGTCGTCGATGGTGGCCCGCAGCAGGCTTATCGTCGCGAGGTCCTCGGCTCCCTCCTGAACGAAGCGAAAGGCCTGCTGGAGGTATCCCAGCATCCGCACGACCAACAGGATCGCCACGGTGATCGACGCAGAGCGGAGGTCGGTGACGAGGTAGAGCCCAGCGACGATGCCGATGAGCGAGAGCAGGGCGATGTCCTTGAAGAGAAAGGTCAAGGTGAACAGCTCGGTGCGGGCGCGCCCAACCTGGTCAGCGTGGGTGCGGACGGCACCATTGAGGCGATGGGCCTGCGACTGCTGGGTGCCGGTGGTGCGGTACTCGAGGGCGAACGCGGCGGTCTCGGCGGCTGACTCCGACAGGCTCATCGCGTCGCCGACGTTCTCCGCGGAGCGCTGGCGTAGCCGGCGCAGGTACGGGCGGGCGCACAGATAGAAGACCACCGGTACGGCGACCAGCCCGACGGTCACGATCGGGCTGGCGAGCAGCGCGGCCACGCCGAGCGCGGTGATGATGACAAATGAGCTGAACCCCACGGCCAGCGTGGTGGTGGCTCGACTGGTGCTCT
Organism: uncultured Anaerolineaceae bacterium; assembly: GCA_964396565.1. Lineage (GTDB taxonomy): Bacteria > Chloroflexota > Limnocylindria > Limnocylindrales > CSP1-4 > SPCO01. The sequence continues at coordinate 3,221 of CAYNGM010000124.1, forward strand.
CGGTCAGCGAGGAGATCGCCTGCTGGAACCGGCCGCTGCGGTAGCGGGCGACGTATTCCCACTGGGCTTGGAGAAAGCCGTCGATCAAGCGCTTCCTGGCGTTCACCGACACGCGTGAACCGAGCCGGACCGAGCCCCGAGCCAGGATCACGTGGAGCGCGGCTGCGATGAGCGACATGAAGATCGCCACGATCAGCAGTCCGCCGGGTGACACGGAGACATCGACGCCGGCGACGCCGGAGTCGACGGTGTCGGCGGTGTCGCCGGCGGTGATCAGCACTGCGGCGCGTACGAACGCCACCAGCGCTGCGGCCTCCAGGAGACCGGCAACGGCACCCACCGCGATGATCAACCCGATCGGCGCCTTGACCGACCCGTGCAGTTGGGCGACGTAGCCGATCGCGTCACGCAGGGTCACGGCGTCGGGGTTGGGATCCGGTTGGTCTGATCGGGCGGGCAGAGCGTTGCCCGAGGGGGGATCCATGGCGTCGACAGTGTGCCAGAGGTCTCGGGGGGCCGTGCCGTCCCGACGTTCGGCATGGCCTGTGCAAGGATGCTCGTGATGCGGGTGCGGGTCGAGCTGAGGCGTCGTCTCGCGACCACCTGGCGAAGATTCTGGTGGCCGACACTCGATCCCGATCTGTTCGCAGCAAGTGACTGTGTGGTGGCGCACGAGTGGCTGACATCAGCGTCGGGGTCCGACAAGGTGGCCGCGGCCTTGGTCGACGCGGGCGGGGCGGCCGCCCTGGTGTGCCTGTCCGTGCGGGCCGACACCGTGAAGGCGCTCGGCATCACGGTCCCGGTTCACCAGAGTCGGATCGGTCCATGGGCATCGTCGGGCCGGCGCTGGCAGTTCGCGCTGCCGCTCATGCCGCTGATCTGGTCGGCGGTCGATCTCGGTAGGGCGCGGTTGGTGATCACGAGCTCGCACTCGTGTGTGAACTCGATCCCTCCGTCGGTGGAACCCGATGCTCGCCGGGTCTGCTACTGCCATACGCCAGTCCGGTATGGGTGGGAGTGGCGTATGGAACAGGGTCGCCTTCCTCGCCTGATTCGGCCGCTGCTGAGACCCGGAGCCTGGTTGTTGCGCCGCTGGGATCGGCACGTCAGCGATCGGGTCGACGTGTTCGTCGCCAACTCTCGATTCGTGGCCGATCGCATCTCACGCAGCTATGGACGCGACGCGACGGTCATCCACCCGCCGATCGACACCGACCGGTTCGTTCCGGCTCGATCGCCCCGCCGGGACGGGTACCTCATGGCTGGTCGGGCGGTGCCGTACAAGCGCACCGATGTCGCTGTGGCCGCTGCGGAACGGTCGGGTCAACCGCTGGTCGTCGCGGGTCAAGGACCGGACTTCGATCGGCTGCGCGGAAGTCGATCACCGCTGATCAGGTTCGTCGCGTCGCCCTCGGATGACGAGATGGTCGAGCTGATGCAGCACGCTCGCGCCGTGTTGCTGCCGGGCATCGAGGACTTCGGGATGGTGGTCGTCGAGGCCCAGGCGTGCGGTACGCCGGTGATCGTCCGAGCCGAGGGTGGGGCGTTGGAGGCGACCGATCCCGCGATCTCCGGGCCCCGGGTGGATTCGGATCTCGTCGACGATTGGGCCGAGGCGTTGGGACGATTCGACCGCGCCGCGTGGCCGAGCGACCAGTGTCGTCGCGACCTGGCGCTGCGGTTCTCCCATGCCGAGTTCAGGCGTCAAGTCGTGTCGGTGCTCCATCCGGGACAGTTCGCCGATCGATCGCCGGTCGCGGGATGAGCGTCATCACCGAACCCCACCTCGATCAGGAGCGCGGGTTGGAGCGAACGGAGGTCGGCCCACATCTTGACGATCGGCGTCGACCGGCCGACGCCCGCTGAGACGTGAGCATTGGCACTCAGGTCGCCCTGAAGCGAGCGCTCGACCTGGTCGGCGCAACGGTGTTCCTTGTCGTGTGCGGGCCGCTGTTCATTGTCGTACCAATTGCGGTGCGACTGTCGAGCCGCGGGCCCGCCTTGTTCCGTCAGCCACGGGTCGGGCTCGGCGGGGTGACCTTCGAGGTGCTCAAGTTCCGCACCATGTACGAGGGCACGCACGAATCGTTGATGGCCGACGAAGCCGATCGACGAATGTATGAAGAGAACGGTTGGAAACTGCTTTCCGACGATCCCCGCATCACGTCGATCGGACGGTGGTTGCGCAAGACCAGCATCGATGAGCTGCCGCAGTTGTGGAACGTCTTGCGCGGCGACATGAGCCTGGTCGGCGTGCGCCCGTTGCTCGAAGACGAACTCGAGCGGCGTCCTCCGCATGATCGGGATCTCTATTGCCGCATGCGCCCGGGGATCACGGGACGCTGGCAGGTCGAGGGGCGCTCGACGTTGCCAGAGGTGGATCGTGTGGAGATGGATCGGGCGTACGTCGAGCGCTGGTCGCTGCGAACGGACCTGGTCCTGCTGGCGAGGACGCCGGCTGCGGTGCTGAAGGTGCACCATGCCCGGTGAGCGGCGTTCGCCTCATCGCCTGGATGGCCACAGGATGAACAGGGCGATGCGCCGGCTCCTGAACGCGGGTGCGGGCGAGCTGCAACATGGCGGCTACCGCACAGCAGATCCGGGGCGGCTCCAGCTGCTCACCCCCGGGGGCCGCTGGTAGCGTCTCGGGCCGTGCGCAGAAGTGGGAGATGCCGGTGATGTCCACTCGGTACGTGGTCAACGCCCCTCGCGTCGTCCACAAGGTCATCGACGGCGAGGTCGTCGCCATCGATCTGGGCAGCGGCGTCTATTACTCCATGTGCGGGCCCGCGGCGGTCATCTGGGATGCTCTCGCCTCTGGGCTCAGCACCGACCGGGTGGTCGAGCACGTCGAGGCCACCCACGAGGTGAACGGCGCCGAGGTCGCCTCTGACGTGGCCGCCCTGATCGACGAGCTCGTCGCCTTCGAGCTGCTGGTGGCGGGCGAGCCCCAGACCGGTGCGCTGCATGCGTTCGGCGAGGGCCTCACCTATGAGACCCCCGTCATCGAGTCGTTCACCGACATGGCCGACGTGATCCTGCTCGACCCCGTCCACGACGTCGATGCGACCCAGGGCTGGCCACATCGGCTCGGCGCCGACGGCGTGGCCGAAGACGGGTGACGGGTGACGGGTGACCGCCGCCCCCACGCTCGTCGCCTGCCGCGACGATCTCGCTGACCGCTTCGGGCGGCGGATCGAGACCGAGGGCCTGATCGAACATCGCTTCCTGGTCGCCGAGCAGCCGGTGACGTTCCGCTTCGCCGGTGGCCGCCTCGTCGAGGACCTCACCGCATCGTTCGCCCACCTCCCCACCCACGACGATTCCGGTGGGCTGACGGTCAACTGTTGGGTCGCTGACCCCGACGACGAGCTCCCGCCGCTGCCGCAGGAGGCGTT
>CAYNGM010000125.1:0-2369 GCA_964396565.1 uncultured Anaerolineaceae bacterium
CGGAACCTGGCCGGGCTTCGTGCAAGTGAGCGGTTCAGTTTCGTGGAGGCGGACCTCAGGTCGGTCGATCTCGATCCGCTGCTTGAAGGAGTCGATGCCATCATCCACGAGGCGGCGATGGCCGGTCTGATGCGCAGCTGGTCGGACCTTGACCTGTACGTCTCGTGCAACCTGCTGGCCACCAACCGGCTGATAGATGCCGCGCTGCGCGCCCGAACCTCACGGTTCGTGCTCGCCTCGACATCGTCCGTCTACGGCCGGGAGGCGATCGGCGACGAGGACCGCCCCCTCGAGCCGTCGTCGCCGTACGGGATCACCAAGCTCGCCTGCGAAAAGCTGGTGCTGGCGCACGTCGCGACCTCGGGTCTGCCGGCCACGATCATCCGCTACTTCTCCATCTACGGTCCACGCCAGAGACCGGACATGGCCTATCACCGGTTCATCGAGGCGATGCTCGACGACGAGCCGATCACGGTCTTCGGCGATGGCGAGCAGACCCGCTCGAACACGTTCATCTCGGACGCCGTCGACGGCACGATCCGGGCCCTCGAGCGTGGCGCCGTCGGTGGCATCTACAACATCGGCGGAGGGCGCACGATCTCGCTCAACGAGGCGATCGCGATCATCGCGCGCCACCTGGACGCAGCGCCACGCATCGACCGTCAGCCGGCACGGCCCGGCGATCAACGTCACACCAGCGCCGACATCGGTCGGGCCCGGGCTGCGCTCGACTACGAGCCGACCACGGATCCGGACACGGGGCTCCTGCGTCAGGTCGAGTGGCAGCGCGAACTGCGCGGAGTCACGCCGGCGCGCTGAGGTCGGGCGCCAGGGACCTCGGTCAGGCCCCCGAGCCGCGGAAGACGGCCAGGAACGTCATCAGGATGATGCGCAGATCGAGCGCCAGTGAGCGGTGCTCGATGTACTCGATATCGAGTCGGAGGCGCTCGTCGAAGGTCATCGTGCCGCGCCCGCGGATCTGCCAAAGCCCGGTGATGCCGGGCGTGACCTCCAGCCGCTCCGAGTGCCAGAGCGAGTAGGTGCTGGCTGCGAACGACGTCGGACGCGGACCGACGATGCTCATCTCGCCACGCAGGACGTTCAGGATCTGGGGAAGTTCGTCGAGGCTGGTCTTGCGCAGGAAGGCCCCGACCCGGGTGATCCGCGGGTCGTCCGGGATCTTGAAGTCCGGTGCCGGGAGGACGTTCAGATGCTGGAGCGACGCCTTGAGCTCCTCGGCATCGCGGACCATCGTGCGGAACTTGTACATCGGGAACCGGACGCCGTGCTGGCCGGTTCGCATCTGGGCGAAGACGATCGGCCCCGGCGTCTCGAGGCGGATGGCCAGCGCACACAGGATCCCGATCGGGATGACGAACGGCAGCGCGACGAGACAGACGGCCAGATCAAGGACGCGCTTGGTCGTGGCATATCGCCCCGACCCTCCGGGCAGGACCACGGGCGTGATCATCGGGGGATCGCGGTCTCGCCCACGGCCAAGGTGTCATCCGCGTTGAACCCTTCCTCGTGGGAGGGACGTACCGCGACTGCCACGCCCGCAATCGCGGTGTCATGGACGGCAGCCAGGATGGCACCGCTGGTCAGGCCATCGACCGGGAACGTCGCGACGCGGACAGGAGCAAGACCACCTGCCGGGGCGGCTTCTCCAAGACGATCGACGACGATGCTTGCGGCGTCGTGGTCTGACTCCGGGAGCATCACGTAGACGCTGTCGCCATCAACCCAGGTTCGGTCGACCAGGCGAAGGCGGGACCCTATGCGTCGGCTCACCGCCCCCAGATCGACGTCCCGGGTGCCGGGTCCAGCCGGCGCTCGCGGGATGCGCATGAGGGTCAGTGATCGACCGTGGCGACGTGCGCGACGAAGCTCGCGACGGAACTCGGTCCACGCCGTCGCATCGAGCGTCGCCTCGGAGAGATCCGGATCAAGGGCGCCCGTGGCCAGGACTAGACCCAGCGAAACGGCACCGATGATGGCCAGCATCAGGCCGGACACACTGCTGCTCGGCTCGATCTCGAGCCCGACACCAAGGCCCAGCAGGACGCTGCTGACGACGATCGCGGCGGTCCGCCACGGGTGGCTGCTCATGGCGCGCCCCAGCCCACCGATATGCCGACCGGGACGCCGGCCTCGGCCGCACTCGACGCCTCCCGCCCGGCCGGAGCGACGCTACCGCGTCCGAACGAGCTGTACACGAAGCCGGAGTCCGCGAGGCGCTCGCCGGACAGCACGTTGCGGCCGTCGATGATGATCCGGCGGCGCATGGTGGCGCCCACGGCCGCCCAGTCCAGCTCCCCGAACTCGCGCCACTCGGTGACGAGGACGGCGATGTCGGCGTCGCGCAGGGC
>CAYNGM010000125.1:2469-4786 GCA_964396565.1 uncultured Anaerolineaceae bacterium
ACCGTCATCGTCACCTGGTTGGGCAGACACGAGCCACCGAAGCCCACGCCGGCCTTCAGGAATGAGCCGCCGATCCGGCCGTCATACGACATGCCCTCGACGACCGCGGTCACGTCCGCCCCGTATGCATCGCACAGGTCCGCGAGTTCGTTGGCGAAGCTGATCTTGGTGGCCAGGAACAGGTTGGCACCGAGTTTGCTCAATGCCGCATCCATGACGTCCATCACGATGATCGGCGCGCTGACCCGATGGTAGAGAGCACGCAGGGCAGCCTCGCCCCGCCCGTCCGGATCCGCGGCCACGCCAAGGATGACCCGCTCGGGCTCCTGGTAATCGCGGATGGCGCGCCCCTCGCGGGTGAACTCCGGGTTCGACATCACGGCCAACGCCGGTCGGCCGGCTGATGCCCGAAGGCCGTTCACGAGCGAGCCGAGAGCCGGCACGAAGTCGGGCGGCATGGTGGAGCGCACCACGAGCGTGGCGTGATCGGCCATGAACGGGGCGATCGCGGTGAGACACGCCCGGATCGTGTCCGACTGCCAGCCGCCGTTCCCGTCGTGCGTGCCGACGGCGATGATCACGATGTCGGCGGACGACGTCGCGGTGCGGATGTCCTCCGTGAACCTCAGTCTGCCGGAGGTAGTCTCGATCGCGACGAGATCATCGAGTCCCGGCTCATGGAACGGGAGCGATCCTGCCCGGAGCGATCCGAGCCGCCGGGGGTCCGCATCCACCCCGATGACTTCATGACCCCAGGCCGCCAGGCACGCTCCCGTGACAAGCCCGACATAGCCCAAACCAACGACGGTTACCCGCATGCCTCCCCCTCGCAGCTCGCTGCGACCGATTGTCGACCTCCACCGGTCCCGCCCCCACGGGTCCTCGACAGGTGACGATCGCCCCGATCGCGATCGATCGGGCTGATGATTGCAGTGCCGACTTCCGGATGAAGATGTGGTCATCGACGCCTAGTACTTTAGTGCCTACAGCAAGGGATGGACCATCGTCCGACTGGTGCAGACCGCACCAAATGCCCATTTCTGGTGCGAGGACGCACCACCTCGCCCGAGTCAGGTAGCCTCGATGGGGCGACGGCTGGTCCAGACGGCGCTAGGGTGACGCCTCGTGGGGGCCGACTGGGCTGTTTCGGATAGGATTCGCGGCCCCTCGGCCTTCGGAGGACAAGTGCTCGGCCTACTCGGCGAGATCCCGTTCGTGGTCCTCGTGATCGCGGGCGTCTGTGCCCCGGTCGCGGGCTGGATGGCCGCCGAACGCAATCGCAGCCCGGTCCTGTGGGGCGCATTCGGCCTCGTCACCGGACCGGTCGCCCCGATCGTGCTGTACCTTGCGCCGCCCGGCCGCTGCCCGACGTGCGCGACGCCGATCTCGGGCTGGCCGCTGTCATGCCCCGGGTGCGGTACGAGATTGGCGATCATCGGCGGGGCGTCCTCGGCGTCGTCCGGTGGCGATCTCCCCATCGGTGATCCGACGGCATCGGCGGCTGCTTCGGGCGATGGGGCATCGACCGCACAGTCGGTCCCGGCTGGCCCGCCCGTGGCAACGATCGCGGCGCGACCGCCACGGACGAGAGGCGTATCCATCGCGACCAGGCTGGCCCGCGCCAAGGCGTCGGGCCACGGGCACACGGGGCCGGTGAAGGACGGTCCTGGCGCACCGGTACCTGCAGGGGCGCCGTCGCCGGGCACGACGCCCGGCGCGGCGCCCGCGACGGCACCGGCGGCTGCCCTCGTGCGAGGCATGTCCGGCGTACACACCCCGGACCCGACCTCGGAGGAGGTGCTAGCGACCGGGATCTACGTATCCGGCAACGCCGGGATGTCGATCGGAGCGCTGTACGCGGTCGCGCGCTTCGGCGAGCGGCTGCGGGTCTTCGGCCCGGTCGACGTCGGCGACCTTACGACCCGCCTCGAGTTGCCGCTTGCGCAGACCGATGTGACCGCGACAGATGACCGGATCGTGATCCTGGGGCGCGGCGAGCGCGGATCGACGACGATCATCCTGCGGGCGGTCGGGGGCCGACGTGGTGTCTCGCTCGAGACGGCTCTCGCCATGCCCGGCGCATCCGCGGCCGGGTCCACCGAGGCGGAGTCGCCGGCCGGTCACGTGGCGGGTCAGGCATGAGCGTCGAGGGGCTGCCGCCCATGCCCGCACCGCGCTCGCCCGTGCCGGGACCATCAGGGCCGCGCCGTCCGTGGCCGAGCCCCGAGGTCGTCACCGGCGTCATCGCCGTTCTCGCTGTCGCGATCCTGGGTATCTATCTGTTCGGGGCGGCGCAGGATGGCGCGAGTGCGGACGG
>CAYNGM010000125.1:4886-6513 GCA_964396565.1 uncultured Anaerolineaceae bacterium
GGCGATCTGGTGAAGGCCCTCAAGGGCCTGCCGCCGCTCCAGGCGAGACTGGACGCCCTGCGTGCCGGCGAATCGCCATCGGCGAGCCCGACACGGAGTCCCTCGAGCGGTGCGTCAACGTCGCCGCTGTCCACGTCCACGGCGACACCGGTGCCGACGCAGACCCCGACTTCAACGCCTTCCCCGACCGCTGAGCCGACCGAGACCCCAGCGTCGTCCGCGAGCCCGACCCCGCCGGCATCCCCGACGTCCTCTCCGGTTGGTCCGTCTCAACTGGTCAACGGTGGCTTCGAGTCCGGCGTGGGCCTGCCGTGGAGTCTGCGGGTGGGCCCTGGCGCCGATGCCACGCTCAGCGCCGACAACGACGATCCCGCGGCGGGCAAGACGGCCGCCAGGGTGGACATCAGCGCGGTCACCGCAGCGACCCGCAGCGTGGTCCTGCAACAGGGTGGGATCCGACTGGCCGCCGGCGCCAGCTATGAGATCAGGGCCTCCGTCCGCTCCGCTGTGCCGCGCGACTTCCGGATCCAGGTCGCCTCCACGGACAGCGAGGCATACGTGACCAGGCTCGTCAGCGCCGGCCCCTCATGGTCCGTGATGACCATCACGTTCATCGCCCCGGTGAGTGACGACGACGCCGTCCTGGAGTTCGCACTCGGACGGGACGAGACGACCACGTGGATAGATGAGGTCTATCTCGGTCCAGCCCCGGACACCATCCCGTAGCGGCCCGATATCAGCCTCCGATGGTGCCCCCCGGGTCCGGGGCGTGGACCGTGACGTCGGGGAGACCACGGGCGATGAGTGCCTCGCGCAATAGAGCCGGGGTTCCGGCGAGGATCGGGAACGTCCCGTAGTGGATGGGCATCACGTCGCTGACCCCGAGCAGCTCCGTGGCCAGCGCCGCGCCACGCGGATCCATCGTGAAATGCCCGCCGATCGGAAGCATCGCGAGGTCCGGGCGATGCAGCTCGCGGATGAGCTCCATGTCGGTGAAGACCGCGGTGTCGCCGGCGTGGTAGATCCGGTAGCCATCCTCGAGCTCGATCACGAACCCGGCGGGTTCACCGAGGTACAGGGTCGTCTCGCCGCCAGGGTTCCAATCACCGGCCGAGTGTTCGGCGCGAGTCATGGTCACGCGCAGACCGGCGGCTTCGACCGTGCCGCCCTTGTTCATGCCGATGACCTGATCGGCTCCACCGGGCAACCGCCGGGCGAGCCACAGGCTCATCTCGTGGATGCACGGCCAGGACGGCCGGAGTCGCGAGGCGATGGCGACCGCGTCGCCCATGTGGTCGCCGTGACCATGGGTCACCAGGAGCAGGTCGCAGCGGTCGATGCTCTCGGCGGTCCGCGTGCTGAGCGGATTGCCGAACCATGGATCGATCAGGACCGTCCGGCCCCCGGCGGTCGCGATGCCGACACAGGCGTGGCCGTACCAGGTGATGGTGGTAGAAGCGGGCAGAGCCATGCGCAGTTCCTCCTGTCATGGTCGATGCTAGCGGCGCGGCTACACTCGCGATGTGCCAGCCACGCAGATCGCCCAGAACCTTGCTTTCGTCAACTGGACGGTGCTGTGTGCGCTCGCCTTCGGGTCGTTCGGAGCCGTCGTCCTGCTGCGGCGACG
>CAYNGM010000126.1:0-6431 GCA_964396565.1 uncultured Anaerolineaceae bacterium
TCGCCTACAGACCGAGCCGGGCGAGTCGGGCGATCAGCGGCGTCGGGTCATGATCCGCGCGCCGGCCGAGGTCGATCACGTCGCGCACCCGACCGTCGTCGAGCACCAGGATCCTGTCCGCGTATGCGGCCGCCCGCGCCTCGTGGGTGACCAACATGACCGTCTGGCCGTCCGCGTCACACGAACGCCAGAGCATCTGGAGGAGGTCGCCGCCGGCGCGATAGTCGAGGTTCCCGGTGGGCTCGTCGGCCAGGAGCAGCGCGGGTCCGGTGACGAGCGCACGGGCGATGGCCACGCGCTGCTGCTCGCCGTACGAGAGCTGGTCCGGTCGGTGGCGCCCCTTGCCGTCGAGTTCGACGCTGGCGATCACCGAGCGCACCCGATCGGCGAGGTCGCCGCGCGTGGGGTCGAGACCCGCGATCGTGAACGGCAGTCCGATGTTCTCAGTGACGTCCAGGAGCGGGATCAGGTTGAACGACTGGAAGACGAACCCGGTCCGCTCCCGACGCAGCCGTGTCGCCTCCTCGTCATCGAGGCTGCGGATGTCCTGCCCATCGAGCTCGACGTCACCGGAGGTCGGGCGATCGAGGCCACCGAGCAGATTGAGCAACGTCGTCTTGCCGCTGCCCGACGGGCCCATGATGGCGACGAACTCGCCACGCGCCACTACGAGCGAGACCCCGCGAAGCGCCTCCACATCCGCCCCACCGACCCGATATGACTTGCGCAGGTCGTGGGCGCGCAGGATCGGTCGCACCGGTCGCGGGGCGGCGGACAGCGCATCGGATCTGGTCACTCCGGGGCGCTCGAGGGTTGCAGTCATGGGGCGTCGCTCCTGCGGTGGTGCGGTCGGTGGTGGACGCTATGGGTTCGCGGTGGCGCAGACCACCGCCCGAAGGTCCGGGTGGGTCCGGTACCCCGTGGATCGGTCTGGTGTGGTCCGCGGCTGGTCAACGAGTCGTTCAGCCGCCGAGGAACAGGCCAGCGAAGCCCCCGACGATGGCGTCAAGCAGACTCGATCCGCCGGGAGGGGCCGTCGCGACGCGCAGTCCATCGCCCAGTGGACCGCCCGGCGCAGCAGTCGACGTCGCGTCGTCTGTGAGGGTGGGTGCAGGGGCCTGTGTCGGAGTGGCAATCGGAGTCACCGTCGGAGCTGTCGTCGGGCTTGGGGAGGCGACTGATGGCGGGCTCGCGCTGGCGATCGAGCTCGGTGTCGCCACCGGGGATGGAGCCTCGGTAGGCGCCGCGGTGGAGTCGCTGGTCCGCCGCGCGGTCGGTTCCGGCGTCGGCTTCGGCGTCGGTTTGGGCGTCGCCTTCGGCGTCGGCTTGGGCGTCGCCTTCGGCGTCGGTTTGGGCGTCGCCTTCGGGGTCGAGTCAGGGGTTGGCTTGGGGGTCGGCTTCGGAGTCGGATCAGGGGTCGGCTTGGGCGTCGCTGTGCTCCCGCACTTGTCGGCGAACAGGACCGTCCACATCTTCTTGCCATCGCTGCCCTTGTAGGCACCGATACCGATCACGTCCCAGGACTTGCCCAGGATGTTCGCCTTGTGCCCGGCTGAGCCCATGAACATGTCGTGGATCGCCTCGGTCGCGGTGCTGTCCGGATAGGTGTTCCAGCCGATGTTCTCGCCGGCCGACCGGTAGCAGAAGTCCTTCTCGTCGAGCTTCTTGAACACCGAGCCATAACCCGGGATGTCGTGGCTGAAGTAGTCACGCTCGATCATGTCCTTGCTGCGCCAGCGCGCGACAGAAGCGAGCGTCGCATCGACCTTGAGCGCCTTGAGCCCGGCGGCCGCACGGCTCTTGTTGGTCAGCGTCACGAGCTCGGACTCGGATGAGGCGCTGAACGCCCCGCTATCCCAGGCGAGCGCGGACGACGGATGCGCGAGGCTCGTCAGCGAGCCGACCGCGAACAGGAGAGCCACGAGCGTCACGATCCGGCGACTGGTGATCAGGGGCATGAAGCGGGACATGTGCGGCGGGACTTCCTCCACGGCCCGGGGCATGGATCGGCGCTGTCCGCTCCGGTGCACTGCCAACCGTAGGCGGACGGTCCGGTCGGGTCTTGGCTGCGATGGTCCCGTCGGCGGGACACGGGGGTACCAGACCCGGGGTGCCGGACTGTCGGTTCGGACGGGTCCAGTGGAGTCAGGTGGGGTCGGACCGCGCAGACCGGGCTCGCGGGCGTCGAGCGAAGGCTCAGGGGTAACATCGGGACGATGGATGCCACGACGATCGGGGGCGATGCCACGACGATCGGGGGCGCTGCCACGAACGGAGTCACGACGGCATGACGACGCCCGCCCCGACCGAACCGGTCATCCTGATCACCGGCGCCACCGGCGCCCTTGGTCGGCTGACCGCCGCAGCGTTCGCCCCTTCCGGCGCGCGTCTGGGTCTGGCCGGGCGTGACCCGGGCGTCCTCGCGGAGCTCGCTGCCGATGTGGGCGCACCTGATGACCGGTGGTCGCCGGCAGTCGGCGACCTGCGCACTCAGGAAGGTGCGGCGGCGGCAGTCGGGATGGTCATCGAACGGTTCGGGCGCGTCGACATCGCAGTCCATCTGGTCGGCGGCTGGGTCGGTGGCACCTCGATCGTGGACCTCGACCCGGACGAGCTCAGGGGCATGCTGGACCAGCACGTCTGGTCCACGTTCCACCTTGCCCGGGCGGTGGTCCCCGGGATGACGGAGCGTGGCTGGGGCCGGATCGTGGCGGTCACCTCGGCCTTCACCGCGAACCCATCGGCGCACTCGGCGCCCTACATCGCTGCCAAGTCGGCCCAGGAGGCGATCCTGCGCGTGCTCGCCCGGGAAGTCGGTGGGGCAGGTGTCACGGTCAACAGCGTGGCCGTCCGGGCGATCGATGCGGCACATGCTCGCGAGACTGCTCCCACCAAGGGCAACGCCGGCTGGACGACCCCCGAGGAGATCGTCGAAGCGATCCGCTTCCTTTGTTCCGACGGAGCAGCGGCCATCAACGGGGCGCGCATCCCGCTCGACGGCCGCACCTGACCGCACGCGATCGAGAGGACCTGCCTGCCCCTTCGTGGATCCGGATGGTCGGACTGATCGCCGATCCGGACCGCTCCGGTCAGGCGCCCGCGGTGACGCTCCTGACCAATGCCCCAGCCTCGTCCAGCAACCGCGCGAGGTGGTCCTCGCCGCGAAAACTCTCGGCGTAGACCTTGGCGACGTCCTCGGTCCCCGACGGACGTGCCGCGAACCAGCCTTGCCCGGTGACTACCTTGAGCCCCCCGATCGGCGCCCCGTTGCCGGGTGCCCTGGTAAGGATGTCGATGATCGGGTCGCCGGCAAGCTCGGTAGCGGTCACATCGGCCGGGGCCAGACGCCCCAGGGCCGCCTTCTGCGCCGGCGTCGCGGGCGTGTCGATCCGACGATAGACCGGCGCGCCGAAGCGCTCGGTGAGCTCGGCGTAGGCGACGCCCGGATCACGCCCGGTCCGCGCGGTCAACTCGCACGCCAGCAGGTCGGCGGTGATCCCATCCTTGTCCGTCGTCCACACCGAGCCGTCGCGGCGCAGGAACGAAGCCCCGGCACTCTCCTCGCCACCGAACCCGAGCGAACCATCGATCAGCCCATCCACGAACCACTTGAAACCGACCGGGACCTCGACGAGTCGTCGGCCAAGGTCGGCTACGACGCGATCGATCATCGATGACGAGACAAGCGTCTTGCCCACGCCCATCGCAGGTCCCCAGTCGCGACCGCCGCCGAAAAGGTAGGCGATCATCGCCGACAGGACGTGGTTCGGGTCCAGCAGACCACCGCCGGGGGTGACGACACCGTGACGGTCAGCATCGGCGTCGTTGCCAAGGGCGATGTCGAACCGGTCGCGCAGGGCGACGAGACGGGCCATCGCGTACGGCGACGACGGGTCCATCCGGATCCTGCCGTCCCAGTCGCAGGTCATGAACCCGAAGCGCGGGTCCACGGTGTCGTTGGTGACTGTCAGGTCCAGACCATGCCGCTCGGCGATGGCGGCCCAGTACGCGACCGAGGCGCCGCCCATCGGGTCCACGCCGATACGCAATCCGGAGGACGCGATGGCCGCCATGTCCACCGCGTTCGGCAGGTCATCGACGTAGACCCCGAGGAAGTCATAGGGGGTCGCCGCAGCGGCTGCCTCGGCATCGGAGACGCGTCGTATCCCAGCCACGCCGTCCGCTCCACTCGCCCCGAGGATCCGGTTCGCCTCGTCGCCGATCCAGCGGGTGACCTCGGTATCGGCCGGACCGCCGTTGGGCGGGTTGTACTTGAAACCGCCGTCGTCGGGCGGGTTGTGTGAAGGCGTGACGACGATCCCGTCGGCCAGTGCCCGACCGCTCCCGGCCGCGCCCCGGTTGGCGACGAGGATCGCATGCGACAGGGCGGGGGTCGGTGTGTAGCCAGCGCGACTGTCGATCCGGACATCCACCCCGTTCGCGACCAGGACCCCGAGCGCCGTCCAGGTGGCAGGTTCGGAGAGCGCGTGCGTGTCGCGGGCAAGGAACAGCGGACCGGTGTAGCCATGCAACCGGCGGTAGCGACAGATCGCCTCCGTGATGGCGAGGATGTGGGCCTCGTTGAAGGCCGTCCGCAGCGACGACCCACGATGTCCGGACGTCCCGAACGCGACCCGCTGGGCAGGGTCAGCCGGATCGGGGACGCGCTCACGATAGGCCGCGAAGAGGGCGTCCAGGTCCACCAGGGTCGATGGATCCGCCGGCTGGCCGGCACGCTCGCTGATCGTCATCTCGCCTCCATCGACTCCGGGTTCCGGGTACACTCCGCAGGCCTCGTCCAACCGCGCCACGTGCGCTCGCCACGGACGAACGCGCCGCGGTGGCCTTAGCTCAACCGGCAGAGCACTGGATTGTGGCTCCAGAGGTTACGGGTTCGAGCCCCGTAGGCCACCCCAAACACGCCTTGCCGACGCGGGAACACCCGAGGCGTCAGTCGACGATGAGGCGACCCTTCATACCGGCTTCCTCGTGACCCTCGACCGTGCACACGTAGGTGTACTCGCCCGGCTTGTCGATGATGAACCGTGTGCTCGCCGTCTGCCCCGGTCGGGCGCCGACATCCACGTTGGCGATCCCCTCGACCATCCAGTCGTGGAAGACCGGGTCGTCGTTCTGGAGGCTGACCGACGTCCACTCCCCCGCCCTGATACGGATCTCGGCCGGATCGAAGGCGGTGTCGCGGGCGACCACCAGCACCTGGTGAGCCGATCCCTCGATGGCCGCGTCGGCTGCGTAGACTCCGCCGGCGAAGACCAGCGCGAGGAGTGCGATGACCACGAGGAACGACGACTCACGCAGCGCCGAGAGCTTCCCGCGACGCCTGGTCACGAGCTCCCCTGGCGCGATGTGCAGACGGTGCAGCCGCAGCGAGTTGGTCACGACCGACACCGATGAGAGCGCCATCGCCCCGGCGGCCAGGGCCGGGCTGAGGGTGATCCCGGCGATCGGGTAGAGGATGCCCATCGCCACCGGGATGAGCAGGACGTTGTAGGCGAACGCCCAGAACAGGTTCTGGCGAACCGTCGCGATGGTGCCCCGGGCGAGCACGATGGTGGAAGCGACCAGACGCGGGTCACCACCGACGAGGGTGACGTCCGACGCCTCGATGGCGACGTCCGATCCGGTACCGATGGCGATCCCCACGTTCGCCAGGGCCAGCGCAGGAGCGTCGTTGATGCCGTCGCCGACCATCGCCACGCGGCCACCATCGGCCTGCAGGCGCTCGATCATCGCCGACTTGTCGCCGGGCAGTACGTCCGCGATGACCCGGGCCTCCGGGATCCCGACCTGACTCGCCACGGCGAGCGCCGTCTCGCGGTCGTCACCGGTCAACAGCCACACGCTGACGTCCATCCCGGTCAACGACCGCACGGCCGCCGCCGCCTCGGCCTTGACCGGGTCGCCGATGACGAGGCTGCCCCATGGCGCCCCATCGACCGCCACGTAGACGACCGTCGATCCCGTCGCGGCGCGGCCACTCGCCGCCTCGACGAGGTCACTGACGTCGGCACCGACGACGGCCATCAGACGCCTGTTTCCGACCGCCACGTCGTGCCCATCGACCCGACCCTGCACACCGTGGCCGGCCTGTGCCTCGAAGCCCTCGACGGGCAGGAACCCGAGCTCATCCTCGCGCGCGGCGACCACGATGGCCCGCCCCAGCGGATGCTCCGAATTCGACTCGAGTGAGGCAACCAGGTCAAGCAGCTCGTTCCGCGATCGGCCCGCGCTGAGGATGATGTCCGCCAGGGTCGGCCGTCCGAGGGTCAGGGTCCCGGTCTTGTCGAACACGACGGTGTCGATCCGGGCGGTCGACTCGAGCGCCTCGCCGCCACGCACAAGGATCCCCGACTCCGCACCCTTGCCGGTCCCGACCATGATGGCGGTCGGTGTCGCCAGCCCCATCGCGC
>CAYNGM010000127.1:0-6406 GCA_964396565.1 uncultured Anaerolineaceae bacterium
GGCGCGGCGGATCGGGGCGTCCATCGCCGTCGTGGCCGGCGCCCTGCTCCTCGCGATCGGGACCTGATCGGGACCTGATCGGGACCTGATCGGGGCCTGATCAGGCCGGTCGAGGCGGACGGGCTCGACCGTACAGCTCACGACGACCCCAGCGGGCGTTGACGATGGCGACACCGGCGGTGATCAGCGCGGTCCCGACGATGATCCAGCCATCGATCGGCTCCTGGAGTGCGAGGAACCCGAGGACGATGCCGACCGGCGGGATGAGATACGCGACGAGCGTCATCCGCGTCGCGCCCCAGCGACCAAGCAACCGGAACACGATGAGATAGGCCGTTCCCGTGCCCAGCAGACCCAGCCAGGCGATCGACAGGACCGCCTGGGCGTCGGGCGTCGCCTCCCACGGACGTTCGATGAGCACTGCCAGGGTGCCGCTGATGATCGCCGCGAACGTGACCTGGAAGACCGCTGGGATCATCGGCCGCAGGCGGCGCACGTTGCGCCGCGCGTAGACGGCCCCGGCGCCGTAGGAGAAGGCTGCCCCGAGCAGGGCTATCTCGCCGGCCAGCGACGAACCCTCCCCGCTAAAGCCGGGGCTGGTCACGAGCACGACGCCGACGAAGCCGACGACCAGACCCACGAGGCCGTTGACACGGAGGGGCTCGTCGTGCAGGAACAGGGCTGACAGGACGATCGCGAAGAGCGGGACCGGCGCGGTCAGGATGGCGGCGATCGACGAGTGGACCGACTGCTCTGCCCAGGTGATAAGGAAGAACGGGATGGTTATGTTTATGCAGGCCATCACGACGAGGTGGCCATAGACCCTGGGTTCGCGGGGGAGTCGCTCGCGGGCGATGCCGACGACGACCCACAGGAGGGCGGCACCAACGACCAGACGCAGGGCGATCAGGGTGAGCGTGCCGAAGTCGTCGACCGCGAACTTGATGAACAGGTAGCTGGACCCCCAGATGAAACCGAGGGCCAGGAACAGGAGCCAGTCGAGGGCATGACCGCGCGATGACATCGCGGCATCATAGATCGTCCATTGACCTATCCGGATAGGTCAACTCGTGCGTCCGCGGTCCGTTACTCTGCCGGACGTGGATAGCCCCTGGTGATCGCCCTTCGTACGCTCGTCACGTCCTTCGGGGTGGCGGTCGGGGTCTTCTATCCGTTCCTGTCGGTGATCCTCGCCTCACGCGGCTTCGCACCGGGGGAGATCGGGCTGATATTCGCTATCGGGGCGGTCGGTTTCACGGTCGCCGTCCCGGTCTGGGGTCACCTCGCCGATGTCCACCTGGGTCGGCCCCGGACACTGCAGGTCTGCGCGATCGGGGCGGGTCTCGTGGTCGCGGCCCTGCTCGGCGTGGTCGAACCGATCGTCGTCGTCGTTCTGCTCCTGCTCTTCTGGATCTTCCAGTCGGCGTGGCAGCCCCTCACCGACGCCATCACCGTCAACATCACCGGCGGGCGTGGCTATGCCCGGACGCGGCTGTTCGGGAGTGCCGGTTTCGC
Organism: uncultured Anaerolineaceae bacterium; assembly: GCA_964396565.1. Lineage (GTDB taxonomy): Bacteria > Chloroflexota > Limnocylindria > Limnocylindrales > CSP1-4 > SPCO01. The sequence goes on from CAYNGM010000127.1 coordinate 1,516, forward strand.
GGTGGCCACGGTCGGCGCCGGCTTCCTGTATTCGACGACGGGCTACACGCCGGCCTACCTCCTGTTCGCGCTGGGTGCCGCGGTGATGGCCCTCGTTGCCTGGCGGCTCCCCGACGTCGGTCGCGCAGACCTCGATGCACATCGTCGCGGGGCGGCTTCGAGGGTCACGGATCGGGGCGCCGACGAATCGCCAGTGACCGATCGGCCGTCCACCCGCCGTCTGCCGAGCCTCGGCTCGACCGGGGTCGCCTTCCGTGTCTCGCCGCAGCTCGGAGCCGTCCTTGCCGGTGCGACGCTCCTCTACTTCGGGATCATCAGCGGCTTCACGTTCCTGCCGCTACGCATCGAGGACCTCGGTGGGACACCGACCGATGTGGCTCTGTCGGCGGGCCTTTCGGCAGCCATGGAGGTCCCGGCGATGCTGGTCATCGGGTTCGTCGGTCGCAGGGTCGGCATCCGGGTAATCTTCGTCGCGGCGGCCGCGATCTATGCCGCCTGCATGGCCAGCTGGATGATCATCGACAACCCCCTGGTGATCGTCGCGACCCGGGCGGCCACCGGGATCGCCTTCGCCGGAGTGGTCGTCGGCGTGGTCCTGACCATCGCCGCCATCCTGCCCCGTGACCTGCAGGGGACCGGTCAGTCGCTGGTCCAGACGAGTGCGTCGGGCCTTGGTGCGATCGTCGCCAACATCGTCGGCGGTGTGCTGTACCAGGAGGTCGGCCATGCCGCAGTGTTCGGGCTTGGGGCGGTCCTGGCTGTCGTCGCAGGGCTCATCGGGTGGCGGGCGTTCCCGCGGGAACACACGCGCTGATCTCCCCCGCCCACGGGCGCGCTCCCCGCGTACGGGAACGTGCCGCGCCCGCGCGCGTCGCGATGGCACGTTCCACGCGGATCACCCGCTAGCATGGGCGACGCATCAGCGGACGGAGGGATCATGCGGCTCTGGGGCGGACGGTTCAGCGAGGAGAACGACCCGCGCGTCGCCGACTTCACGCGATCGGTCGAGCTGGATCGTGAGCTGGCGGCGGACGACCTCGCCGGCTCGATCGCCCACGTGCGTGGTCTTGGTCGGGCCGGTCTGCTGACCACAGCGGAGGTCGCCGAGTTGGTAGCCGGCCTTGAGGGGCTGGGGCGCGACGTGGAGGCCGGAGCCATCGCCTGGGATCCGGCCCTCGAGGACGTGCACATGAACCTCGAGGAGGCGCTGGCGACCCGTATCGGTCCGGTCGCCGGCAAGCTTCATACCGGCCGTTCGCGCAACGACCAGGTGGCCACAGATCTGCGCCTCTGGACGCGACGTGCCATCGATCGTCTGGATGTCGCGTTGATCGATTTCGAGCGCGCAGTCCTCGAGCTGGCGGAGCGGGATGGGGACGCGATCCTGCCGGGCATGACCCACATCCAGCCGGCCCAGCCCGTGCTGTTCGCCCATCACCTGCTGGCCTATGTCGAGATGACCGAGCGCGACCGTGCCCGACTTGCCGACGCACGACGTCGCGTCAACGTCTCGCCGCTCGGTGCCGGGGCGCTCGCCGGAGCCGGCTATCCACTCGATCGTGCTGCCACGGCGGCTGAGCTCGGGTTCGACGGGGTCACCGCGAACTCACTCGATGCGGTCAGCGATCGGGACTTCGTGGTCGAGGTGCTCGGAACCATCGCCCTCGGGATGGTCCACCTGAGCAGGCTGGCCGAGGAGATCACCTGGTGGTCGAACCCGCGCTTCGGGTTCGTGCGTGCCTCCGATGCCTTCTCGACGGGCTCATCGATCATGCCCAACAAGAAGAACCCTGATCCCGCCGAGCTCGTGCGCGGCCGCGCCGCCCGCGTCATCGGGGAGTTGACCGGCGCGCTGACCCTGATCAAGGGACTGCCGCTTGCCTACCAGCGCGATCTCCAGGAGGACAAGGCGCCGCTGTTCGATGCCGTCGCCGTCTACGAGGCGTCACTGGGGGTCCTTGCCGGGATGCTCGCGACCCTGACCGTGGACCACGCTCGGATGCGTGCCGCCGCTGACGAGGGCTACACCACGGCCACCGCGGTCGCGGACGCGCTGGTCCGGCGCGGGATCCCGTTCCGTGTCGCCCACCACGTCGTGGGCTCACTCGTGGCCGAGGCGGAGGACGCCGGGGTCGGGCTGGACGCAGTCTCGGACGCGATGATCGTGAAGGCGCTCGGAGCGGCCGGCGACGGCGACGCGGCGACGCTCGCGGGCGAGGCCGACATCGGCGACCGGCTGCGGGCTGCTGCATCCGTTGAGGGGGCGCTCGCGACCTGTGACGTGGTCGGTGGAACGGCTCCCGAGCGCGTGGCGGCGGCACTTCGTGACGCGCGTGCCCGTCTGGACGGGGAGGAAGGCTGATGCTTGCGGTCGAGACCATCGAGCGCGCTCCGAAGGCGCTCCTGCACGATCACCTCGACGGCGGCCTGCGGCCGGCCACGATGATCGATCTCGCGGCCGAGTTCGGATACGACGGCCTGCCATCCACCGACCCCGAAATACTCGCTGCCCATATCCGCCAGGGCGCTGACCGCAAGTCCCTGGAGCTCTACCTCGACACGTTCGCTCACACGATCGCGGTCATGCAGGAGCGCGACGCGATCGTCCGCGTGGCCGCCGAGTGTGCCGAGGATCTCGCCGCTGATGGTGTCGTCTATGCCGAGGTTCGGATGGCGCCGGAGCTGTGCACCGAGCGTGGCCTGACCCTCGACGAGGTCCAGGAGGCTATCCTCGAGGGCTACCGTGTCGGTCAGGCCCGGGCCGCGGCAGCCGGCCACCAGATCGTCGTCCGCTCGCTGGTCACGGCGATGCGCCAGGCGGCGCGCTCGGTCGAGGTAGCCGAGTGTGCGGTGCGTTGGCGTGATGCCGGGGTGGTCGGCTTCGACATCGCCGGACCGGAGGCTGGCTATCGTCCGACCCGTCATCTTGACGCGTTCGACCTCGTCCGCCGCGAGAACTTCCACATCACCATCCACGCCGGAGAGTCGTTCGGGCTGCCCTCGATCTGGGAGGCCCTCCAGTTCTGCGGTGCCGAGCGCCTGGGGCACGGCGTGCGCATCGTCGACGACGTCACGGTCCGCGACGACGGCACGGTGGAACTGGGTCGACTCGCCGCGTTCGTCCGCGACCGTCGCGTGCCGCTCGAGATGTGTCCGACCTCGAACGTCCACACGGCCGCGGCGGCCTCGATCGAGGAGCACCCCATCGACCTTCTCCGGCGGCTCCGCTTTCGGGTGACCGTCAATACTGACAACCGGCTGATGAGCGGCGTGACCATGACCTCCGAGTTCGTGGCACTCGATGCGGCGTTCGGTCTTGGTCTCGGCGAGATGGAGTGGCTGACCATCAACGCGCTGAAGTCGGCCTTCGCCCCGTTCGATGAGCGGCTGAGGCTGATCAACGAGGTGATCAAGCCAGGGTATGCACGGCTGCGGGCCGAGGAGACGCGGGTCGTCGTCGCGGGGTGACCTGGCATCGGCGGACAACCCGCGGGCGGTCGATCAGCGAGCCAACGGACTCGCAGGCTGCCCACACCATGGGCGACCCCTCGTTCGGACCGTCGCCAGATGGATCAAACGGACGATGGCCGCGCTCGGGTCGCCCACCCGATGGGCAGGGTGCGAAGGGGTCGCCGGGCAATTCGGATCGCCGGGCGCAGCGTGGGATCGCCGGGCGCTCCTGGCAGAGTGCGAAGGGGTCGCCGGGCAATTCGGATCGCCGGGCGCAGCATGGGATCGCCGGGCGCTCCGCGCGGGCGACCCACCAGCCGATATGACGACGATCGGGTCTCTACTCGGCCGGCAGGGCGACCACGAAGCGGCTGCTCGCGTAGCCGTTCGGCTCGATGAACACCCGCCCGCCCATCGCGGTCATGAGGCGTCTGGCCGCAAACAGTCCGATCCCGGAGCCGCGTGACCCACCGCGTCCCTCGACGCGCACGAACGGCTCGAAGACGCTCTCCCAGTCCTCGATCGGGACGCCTGGACCGTCGTCCGTGACGTAGACCTGGACCTCGTCGTCGACCCGCCAGATGCCGATGCTCACGCCGCCATCGCCCGGTGCGTACTTCGCCTCGTTCTCGAGGAGCTGCTCGAGGACCTGGCGAAAGCGGGCGTCATCGCCGACGGCGACCAGTGGGCCATCGGGTCGGGCCCAGCGGATCGGATGCGGGTGGAGTAGCCGACGCAGCGTCTCGACGGTCGCATCGATGGCGTCGACCGCATCGAACGGTGCCCGCGATAGTCCGGTCAGTCCGTCGCCGCGCACCGACGCGAGGATGGAGTCCACCAATCGGTCGAGCCGACGTAGCTGATCATCCGCTGCGTCACGCCATTCATCGGCAGCCGGGCTCGCCCCGGTGGCGCTGGCTGCCTCGGCCAGCAGGTCGACGTACACCCGGACGACCGACAGCGGGGTCCGCAACTCGTGGGTCACCACGCTCAGCAGCTCGGAGCGTGCGGCGTCGAGCGCGGTCAACTGGGCCAGCCGTGCCTCGATCTCGGCGGTCAGGCGGCCCTTCTCGACGATGCCGGCGAGGAGCGCGGCGATGGTGCCGAGGAAGTCGATCTCCTCGGGTGTGAAGCGACGGACCGCCCTGGTCTGGACGTTGAGCACGCCGACGATCTCGTCGTGCCAGACGAGCGGCATCGAGAGCATGCCGGCCAGCCCCTCGATGTCGAACCCGCGAACCCACGCGAACCGCTGGTCCTTCGCCACGTCCTCGACCCAGATCGGGGTGCGAGTCGCCGCCACCCGTCCGGTGATGCCCTCGCCAAAGGCCAGGCTCACTCGCCCGACCTGGCTCGTGTCGAGGCCGTTGGTCGCCTCGAGGGTCAAGCGCGTCCGGTCGTGGTCGGCGAGATAGAACGAGCAGACCTCGACATCGAGCGC
>CAYNGM010000128.1:0-3717 GCA_964396565.1 uncultured Anaerolineaceae bacterium
CTCGGCGTCTGGAAGACGTGGTTCCCGGTCAGCGATCGGAACTACTTCGGAGCCAATATCTGGCGCCCTGCCGCGATCATCGACGGTACGGTGCTGATGCCGGGACAGCGGTTCGAATGGTGGAGTCGTATCGGTCCGGTGACCCCGGCCCGTGGCTTCGGTCCGGGTGGGTTCATCGCGGGAGACCACACGGAGCCGACCGGCGCCCTCGGCGGTGGCATGTGCTCGAGCTCGACCACCCTGTTCAACGCCGCGCTGCGGGCGGGCCTGCAGATGGGTGCCCGCTCCAACCACCGCTACTACATCGATCGCTACCCGCTGGGGCTTGACGCGACGGTCTCGAAGACGCGCGGCGGGGGCGGCCAGACGATGACCTTCACCAACGACATGCGCGACCCGATTGTCATCCGGACCTTCCGCTACCGCTCGGGCGGGCGCGGCTGGGTGCGCTACGAGATCTGGGGCATCCCCGACGGGCGCACGGTCAGCCTGAGTCGACCGTCGGTCACCGATGTCCGCAAGGCGATCACGCAGACCGAGTACGTGTCGGGCCTGCGCAAGGGCCAGCGCGAGCAGGTGGAGTATCCGGCCGATGGGATGACCGTGGCGGTCACCCGAGTCGTGCGCAACGCCGCCGGAGGCGTCATCCATCGCGAGACCTATCGGTCGCGCTACGCGCTCTGGAACGGTCTCGTCCGTATCGGTCGCTGACGCCTACGCGAGGATCCGGATGCGGTCGGGGTCGTACATCGGGCGCAACGAGACACGCGCCGGGACGATGGATCCGGCGACCTCTATCTCGAACCGGGCACCCTCGACCGCGTCGCGCGGCAACCCGGCGGCGTCCTCGAGCATCGCCAGCCCGACGGCTGCGCCAAGGGTGTGCCCGTAGCCGGCGGCACGCACGTAGCCAAGCCAGCGACCGTCGCGTCTGACCGGCTCGCCACCGAACAGGCGCGGATCGGGGTCCTCAAGGAGCACCTGGACAAGGCGGCGAACTGGTGGCGTGGTCGAACGCGCCGCCAGTAGCGCCTCGCGGCCGACGAACCCGGCCGGCTTGTCCCAGGCGACCGTGAAGCCCAGCCCCGCGTCGAGCGGTGTATCGGTATTGTCGATGTCGAGCCCGTAGTCGCGATACGCCTTCTCGAGTCGAAGGCTGCCCATCGCCCCAAGACCGACATCGCCCAAGCCGAGGTCGGAGCCGGCGACGTGTAGCGCGTCATAGGCGGTCAGGGCTAACTCCGCGGGCACATGAAGTTCCCAGCCGAGCTCGCCGACATAGGTGACGCGCAGGGCGAGGACACGCGCGTAGTCGAGGTCGATCTCGCGGGCGCTGAGGTACGGGAAGGCGTCGTTCGACAGGTCGGCGCTGGTCAGGCGGGCGAGCAGATCGCGCGAGCGCGGCCCCTGGACGGTCAGCAGGGTCGTCCCAGACGTGACGTCGGTCACCGTCACGTGGGCGCCATCCGGCGTATGCCGCTCGATCCACGGCTCGATCCGGCGATGGATGAGGTCGGTCACGACGACGAGGAACCGCGCCTCGCCGAGCCGCGTGACGGTCAGGTCGGCCACGATCCCGCCGCGCTCGTCGAGCCATTGCGTGTAGACGATCCGCCCTATCTCGACGTCGATGTCGTTCGTCGAGAGGCGGTCAAGGACGCGCACGGCATCGCGACCCTGGACCAGGAACTTGGCCATCAGCGACATGTCGATGACGCCGACCGCCTCACGGACCGTGCGGTGCTCAGCGGCCTCGAGGGCGAAGGACTCATCGCGCTGCCAACCGAGCTCGACGAGAGGGTGTCCGCCGGGCGGGGCGAACCACTCCGGGTACTCCCAGCCCGAGGACACGGCGAAGTGGGCCCCGTGGGCCGCGAGTCGGTCGTGGATGACGGAGCGCCGGATGCCTCGTGCGCTGGTCGGGTGCCAGTTCGGCCAGGCTGCGTCGCCGAACAGCGCGCCAAGACTCTCGACCGTCCGGTCGCGTCGGAAACGCCGGCTCGTCTCGAATGGCTGCGTCCGATCCAGGGTCATTCCGGTCACGTCCACCGGCGGGACGCCGTCGGCGATCCAGCTCGCCATCAGGCTGCCGACGCCGCCGCTCAGCAGGATGCCCAGTGAGTTCATCCCGGCGGCGACGAAATAGCCGCGCAGTTCCGGTGACTCGCCCAGGTGGGGCATGTGGTCCGAGGTGAAGCTCTCCGGCCCGCAGAACATGGTCCGGACACGCGCGTCGTGGAGCGACGGGAAGCGATCCAGCGCGGCTGTCAGGTACGGCCCGATACGGTCCCAGTCGGTCGGCAGGCTGGCGAAGGCCACGTCTGCCGGGATCCCGTCGAGCGCCCAGGCTGCCGCGACCGGCTCGAACAGGCCGACGAGGATGCCGCCGCCTTCCTCGCGGTAGTAGCCGTAGCGGTCGGGGTCCTCGACGACCGGCAGGTCCGGATGTGCCCAGTCCACCTCATCGGTGATCAGGTAGTAGTGCTCGGCCGCCTGGAGCGGGACAGCGACGCCTGCACTCGCCCCCACGTCGCGTGCCCACATCCCGGCGGCGTTCACGACGTACTCGCAGGTGACGGTGCCCTGGTTGGTGACGACGCCGGTCACGCGACCGCCTGCGGAGGTGACCCCGGTGGCGGTCACTCCCTCGATGATCCGCGCACCGCGCATCCGGGCGCCTTTCGCGTAGGCCATCGTCAGGTCGGCTGGGTTCACCCGACCCTCGTCGGCGACATGGAACGCGGCAAGGACGTCATCGATCCTGGCCGCTGGCCACATCCGCCCGAACTCGGCGGCACTGATCTCCTGGTCATCGACCCCGAAGCCGCGCACGAAGGCGGCCTCGCGTCGGAGGGCCTCCAGCCGACGCGGCGAGGTTGCGAGGTGGAGGTGCCCGATCTCCCGATACCCGGTCGCCTGCCCGGTCTCTGCCTCCAGGGTCCGGCACAGGTCGCGGGTCGTCCGGGACATCCAGAGCAGCGTCTCGGTGGCCATCCCCGCCGAGGTGATCAGCCCGGCGGCATGCCAGGTCGTGCCTGCAGTCAGCTGCCGACGCTCCAGGAGCACGATATCCCGCCAGCCGAGACGGGTGAGGTGGTAGGCGATGCTCGTGCCGCTCGCGCCACCGCCGATGATCACGACCCGGGCATGACTCGGGATCTCGTTCGTCACCTGTCCGATGGTAGCCGTGTCCGCCGCCACACCGGAACGTGTCCCACGCCACGGGCACCGGATCGGCCGCTACGATGCCGAGGTGACCACTCGATATCACGTCGCCGTCCGCCGTCCGGAGGATGGGCGCCTCCTGGTGCTTGGCGATGGGGCCATGCCCGGGTTCTCCTCGGATGCAGCGCCGCCGTGGCCGGTGGTAAGCCCGGTGGTGGATGGGCTGGCCGGTCTGGGCCTGACCGTCGTCGCCCTGCGGGCAGCGTGGGTCGATGATCCACGGCTGGCCCTTGGCGGGCTGGCCCCTGGCGGGGTTGACGGGGAAGACACCCTGGCCCGGCTCGGGACGAGCTCGCATCGGCTGTACGAGGCCGCCTGGCTTGGTGGCGTCCTGCCTGCCGGCGCGGACTGGGTGCCGCTCGAAGCGCTGGAACGCCGCCCGACACCGCTCGGACGCGCTATCGACGCCGGCGCCCTCGAACCCGCGAGCGGCGTGCACCAGCCCTGGTATCGAGGCGAGTGGCTCCCGGACATGGTGTCGTGGATCGACGA
>CAYNGM010000128.1:3727-6401 GCA_964396565.1 uncultured Anaerolineaceae bacterium
CGGCTTGCCGCCATCGGTCGGCGGCGACGCGGTCGCGTTCGTCAGGTTCGTTCGTGGGCGAGATCGGCCCTGCTTTCGGTCGAAACAGACGGGGGTCCGGTCTGGGCCAAGCAGGTGCCGGAGATCTTCGCCCATGAGGTGGCGGTGACCGCGCTTCTCGCGGACCTCGATCCGGGGGTGGTCGCGCCGCTGATCGCCGGTGACGTCGGGTCCGGACGGATGCTGATGGAGCACGTCAGCGGGCCACTCCTGGCCGACACCGGCGACCTGGCCGCCTGGCTCGCCACGATGGCTCGCTTGGCTGAGCTCCAGCGCGTCCTCGCCGCGGACCTCACGGCGCTCGAGGTCGCCGGCGTCCCCCGTGCGCCATCGGCCGATCTCGGCGCCCGGCTGGCGACGCTTGTCGCCGTGTCGCCCGACTGGAACGCGCTCGAGCCCAGCCTCGCCGGATACCACGAAGACCTGCGTGTGCTGTGCGATTCCGTCATAGGGGCATCGCTCGAACACGGCGACCTGTCGGCGCGCCAGGTGATCATGGGCGAGATGGGCCCGGTCTTCCTGGACTGGTCGGATGCGACGGTCACTCACCCGTTCCTGGCCGCCGCCGGGCTGCTGGACGATCCCGCCCACGCCGCAGGCAGGCAGGGGAACGATCCGCGAGCCCTGACCCTGGAGTACCTGGCCGGCTGGCATGGCGAGGCGACCTCGGGCGAGCGAGAGCTGGCTGCGGCGCGTCGGATCCGGCCGCTCCACGCCGCCCGTGAGTGCCAGGACAGGATCCTGCCTGGTCTGGACCAGCCGTGGGAGCTGGCCTGGCTCATCCCGGCTCTTCTGGCTCGTGCCGCGACGGTGGTGGATCAGCGAGTCGGGCCACGATGATGCGCCAACGGATCCCCGACAGCGTCCTGACCGCGGCACACGAACGGGCAAGAGCGCGCTCGGAGCGCGACTGGCCAGAGGCCGACCGCCTGCGCGCCGCGATCGAGGCGGCAGGCTGGCGGATCGTCGATCGCGGCACCGATTTCGAGCTTCGCCCGGCGGCCCCGGCCGACGTGTCCGATGCGAGCGGGCGCCCACGCTACGGTTCCAGCGCCACGGTCCCATCGCGCCTCGGCGAACCGGCGGGTGCCCCGGCCACAGTCGTCCTCATCGCCACGGACCAGTCGGGCGATCTTGAACGGACCATCGCGGCCCTGCGCCGCCACGCTCCGCCTGGCACCCAGGTCGTCATCACAGCCGATGCACCGGACGCGACTCAGGAGGCTGCCCTGGAGATCCTCACCGCGTCCGGTATGGATGGCGCTTCGGATCAACCCCCCGTCGAGGTCGTGTGGACCAGCGCGCGGCTCGGGCATGCGGCGGCGCTGAACGCCGCCATCCGCCGCTCGGTCGGCGAGATCATCGTCATCCTCGATACCAGCGTGGAGCCCACCGGCGATGTCATCGCTCCGCTGGTGGCGACGCTGGCGGACCCGACTGTCGCGGTCGTCGGAGGCTGGGGCCTGGTGTCCCGGGACTTGCGCCGATTCGACGAGGCGCCAGCGGGTGACGTTGATGCCATCGAGGGATACCTCCTCGCCTTCAGACGGGACGACTACAGCCAGCGCGGCCCGCTCGACGAGCACTTCCGCTTCTATCGCAACCTCGACATCTGGTGGAGTCTCGTGTTGCGCGACTCGGGCCCGGGTGAGCGCCCGCGGCGGGCGGTCCGGTTGGGTGACCTGTCGGCCCTCCGTCACGAGCATCGGGGCTGGGCGAGCCTCCCCGACGACGACCGTGCACGCCAGTCGAAGCGCAACTTCTACCGGATCATCGACCGCTTCGGGTCGCGCCGTGACTTGCTGGTCGGGCGTCCCGGCTGATCCGGGCGGAGGACCCGTCGGAGCCGATCAGTCGATCGCGCGTCGTGAGACGATCGTGCCGTCCGGTCCATCGATGAGTTCGTAGCCGGCTGCACGCAGGTCCTCGCGGATCCGATCGGCCGCGCCATAGTCACCGGCCGCCCGGGCGATCACGCGGTCGGCGACAGATCGGGCGATGTCGCTCGGCAGTTCGTTCAGTGCCAGCACCGTCGAGCCGTGCGTCGCCCCGATACCTGTCACGCGGACGTGGGCGTGATCTCGGGCGAGGTCCAGACCGAGGACGTAGTCGGCGTCGAGGACCAGCCAGCGGCGCTCGTCGGCCGGCAGGTCACTGCGCAGCATCTCGCGGACCACGGCGATCGCGACCGGCAGGTCGAGGTCGTCATCGATCGCGTCGACGAAGCGGTCATGAAGGTCGCGACCGGCAGCCGACAGCGGCGCGGCCGGCGAATGCGCCCGGTCGGCAAGTTCGATGTCGGAGGCGCCACCGAAACCGGCGATCGATGTCGCCTGACCGATCGGACGATCGCCCGCCGGAGCCGCGTGCAGGGCCGGCGGTGGGGTCCACGGGCCGTCCTCCGGCGGCGGACCGAGAGCGGCCAGACGGGCTCGAAGTGACGCCAGGGCGACCGCCGCGGCGTCGACCGACGCATCTGAGTAGTCGAGCTTGCGTCCGTAGCGGGCGGTCAGCGTCAAGTAGCGGAAGGCAAGCGGGTCGAGACCGCGGTCGACGAGTTCGGTGACCCGCTGGAAATTGCCCGCCGACTTGGCCATCTTGCGTCCGGACATCAGCAGGTGTTCGCCGTGGACCC
>CAYNGM010000129.1:0-6398 GCA_964396565.1 uncultured Anaerolineaceae bacterium
GCGCATGGCGTGAACCCCGGGCCCCAGCCGAGACGGTCGAGGCCCTGATCGCGGAGCTGCATTCGATGGCTGATTGGCTGGGTCTGACCGCGGTCGTCGTGGAGGCGCCGAACCGGGGCGACCTTGCCCCGGCCCTGGCCGACGAGCTCATGCGAGCATGATCCTTGCGGGATGGTCCGGACCGGGGGGATCGCTCAGGGGATCGGCACTACCCGATCGCTGAAGTCGCCCGACGCCGGGTCCTTGAGGATGAGCTTGTGGCGGCCATCAGGCAGGATCTCGCGCTTGATGACGACCTGCCCCTCGAACGACTCGGGTGTCGAGGCGATGCGCGGGGTCGTGCCGCCACGCCATTCGATGTCGATCGGCTCCCACTGGCGGCTGGCAGCGGAGCGGTAGCAGGCGTCCATGACGGCGTTGACGATGTAGCCGTCGTAGAACGTCTCGCGCGGCGTCGTCCCGCCGTCGATGGCCCGGAACTGGTCGGTGAACATGTCAACGTAGCCGAGCTCACTGACCTCGTCACCGACCGGGAACAGCCAGCCGGCGCCGGTCTCGGCCTTTTCCGCGACGTATCCGGCGTCGGAGCCACCCGCCGTGAACATCTCGAACCCGGTCCGCAGGAAGTGGTTCAACCAGATCGTGCCGTGGGTGCCCGCGACCTCGTCACGCAGGTCCATCCCACCGCGGAACGTCCAGCTCACCTCGAACTGTCCGATCGCCCCGGATTCGAAACGGATGAGCGCGATGGCGTTGTCCTCGTCGGCGATCGGATGGACGAGCGTGTCCGTGTGGCACATGACTTCGATGGGGCGGTTCCCCTTGCCGACGAAGTTGCGGATGATCTCGATGCAGTGGCAGCCCAGATCGATGATCGGACCCCCGCCCGTCAGTCGGCCATCCCAGAACCACGCGCTGTGGGGCCCGGGGTGTGTCTCGCGCGAACGTACCCACGTCACGTCGCCGATCGCCCCGCTCTCCACTGCCGCGATGGCCTTGAGTGTCTTGGGCGTGTAGACGAGATCCTCGAGATAGCCGGCGAACACACCCGCATCCTCAACCGCGGCGAGCATCCGGCGGGCCTCGGCTGCGTTCCTTCCCAACGGTTTGGTGCATAGCACTGCCTTGCCGGCAGCCGCCACCTTCGCGATGGCCTCTTCGTGGAGGAAGTTGGGCAGGGCGACGATGACCACGTCCGTCCCAGGGTGTGCGATCGCCGCGTCGAGATCATCGGTCGACTCGGGTATGTCCCAGCGGGCCCTGAACGCCTCACCACGCTCCGGACTGCGCGAGTAGACCACGCGGACCTGGTCGCGACCGCGCTGTCCATGCAGGGTCATCGTGTAGAAGTCCGCGATCAGCCCGGTCCCGAGCATCGAGATGCGATGGCCATCCATGGCTGTTCCTCCTAGGTGGCGAGGCGGCAGAGGACGTGATCGCGTCGAGTCACCAACCTTCGGTCATCCGTGCTCCCTCGACGTGACGTCCACGAAGGCGAACGCTCTCGCCGGATTGTCCACGAACAAGCGTCGCCGCTGCGCGCTGCCGAGCCCGTGTGCGTCCATCGCCGTGCTGAAGCCATCGAGCAGCCAGGTCAGTCCGGGCCCACCACCGTACGCCTTGTAGTAACCCCGGCGTGCGGCGTCCATGCCCAGCAGGACACCGTCGAGGAGCCCGTCCTCGGCCATCTCGGACAGGAGCCGGAGGGTGCCGTTGGGCTCCCCGGCTGGCGAGCGGAACGACCCGTCGTACTCGACCACGCCACCGCCCGACAGGAGCTCACGGTGGTAGCCGCGATCCACGACCTTGTCGACATGGCTCAGCACGATATGCGCGCGTGGCACCCCGTGGTCGACCAGGAACCGAAGCTGCTCGACGGCCCGACGACCGCCCTCGCAATGGGTCAGGATCGGGGCACCCGTATGCACATGGGCGATCGCCGCCGCCTCGAAGATCAGGCGGTCCCGATCGTCGGGGAAAGCGTCGGTCCCGGCGACCTTGATGACCCCCGCCCGATGCGCGGTACGGCGCACGACCGGACCCGAGTAATCGTTGGCGTCGATGCCCTCGACGATATCGGCGACGAACAACTCGGCAAGCGCGTCCACCGACAGTCGATGCGACCAGTGGGCAGGGCCGTAGTAGCGGTCATGGTGCAAGCCGGTCGGCGCCACGACGTGGACTCCCGTCCGACGCGAGATCTCGGCGAGCTTCGCCGCGTTGCGCCCCGCATCGCAGGGCATCGCGTCCACCACCGCGCCAAGTCCAAGGTCTGCCGCGCTCGCGACCTCGGTCACCATCCGCTCCACGTCCGACAGGTCGAAGTCGGGCTGCATGAGCACCGGTCGACCGCCATCGATGACGAGGTGCTCGTGGGCGTATGTCACCCCGAGATCGCCGGGTGCGATGTCGCCGAGCACGGTCCGCACGTACGTCATGTCGTCACCTGTTCCACGATGTCCGACTCGGACACGATCGCGCCGGCACGACGCAACAGGTCACGCAGTGACGCGACATCGATGTCGCGGGGGTCGCGCGATGTCGTCGCCGCCAGCGCCGCCGCGGTCCCCGCGGCATGACCCATCGCCATGCACTGCGCCATCGATCTGACGCTGGCATGAGCATCGTGGGTGGCCGAGAAGCACCGGCCTGCCACAAGGACGTTGGTCGCATCCCGAACGACGAGCGCCCGGTATGGGATCCCGACGCTCGACCCGTCGGGCAGGTACCGCCAGACCGTGTCCGTACCACCCCGGTGATCTTCGATCGGGGCGCCACAACGACCGATCTCGTCCTCGAAGGAGCGTGCTGCGAGGACGTCGTCGCCGGTCAGTCGGTAGTCGCCGTACACACGGCGGGTCTCCCGGATGCCGATCTGCGTGCCGAGCGCGATCAGTGCTGCGTTCTCGTATCCCGGTACCCGGTCCACAAGGAACCTGGCGTAGTCGAGCGCCTGTCGCCGACCGGCCATCTCGGCCTCGGTCAGGAACCATGGGTCGGTGGCATCGACCAGACTACCGTCAGCATCGCGTCGCGTGGATTCGAGCCTGGTCATCACCGTCGCCGTCACGCCGTCGATGGGGGTGATGTGATCGCTGCCCTCGCGTCGTGGCAGATCGTAGTCCCCTGACGCCGCCGCCTCGGCCATCAGCGCATGGAGCGTCGCCCGATCGACTGACCGACGGCGCCCAGGGTCCACGTTGGCCATCCGGAACGTCGTCGTCAGGGTCTGGGCCGGTTCGATCTCGCCGGCGGTCTCGAACCCGAAGCCGGCTCGTGCGCAGACATCGGCGTCGCCCGACGCATCGATGAACACGCGAGCGCGAACGCGGCCGAGCCCAGCGCGGGTCGCGATGACCGCCTCGCGTACCCGTCCATCACTTGCCTCGACATGCTGCAGGTGTCCATGCAGCAGCACGCGGGCGCCGGCTTCAACGACGAGTCGCTCCCAGGCGATCTTGAGGTGCTCGCCGAGATAGGTCACGCCCGTCCCGGCCCCATATGTGTTCGGCCGTTCGATGACGGGACCCAGGGTGCGCAACATCGCCACGACGTCATCAGCGACGCCTCCTACCACCTTTCGACTGCGCGATCCCGGCGTGTAAAAGCCGTAGAACGTGTCAAGGACGGCCGTGCTCGTGCCGCCGAGGAACGGGAGGCGATCGATCAGCAGGACTGCCGCGCCGGCCCGCGCGGCCGCGATCGCCGCTGTCGAACCGGCCGAGCCTGCGCCGACGACGCAGACGTCCAGGTCGGCGATAAGCGGGAGATCGACAAGCGGGTGGTGGACGAGCGTCATGCGGACGGGTCCGCCGTAGTGGAGATGACCGACCATCCGCCATCGACCTTCAGTACCTGTCCTGTCACCGTTCGTGACTCGTCGGACAGGAAGTAGATCGCCGCGTGGGCGACCTCGACCGGGTCGAGCAGCGGACCGGCCAGCGGCTGCTTGCGCGACGCGTACTCCAGGATGTGAGGATCGGCCGCAGCGCGCGTCGCCATCGGGGTCGCGCTGAGGGACGGAGCGACGAGGTTGACGCGGATCCGGTCCGTTACGTAAGCCGCCGCCATCGCGCTGGTCAGCGACACGAGGGCGCCCTTGGCTGCAGCGTAGGCATGCGTCCCGAACAGCTCGGGGACCGGTTCGCTGGCAAGCACACTCCCGAGGAGGACGATCGAGCCGCGTGTGCCCGACGCGTTCCGCTCCTGACCACGCATCTGCCTGAGGACGCGAGCGCAGGTAAGGAGGTGGCCCTGCACGTTGAGTCGCGCAGTGGCCTCCCAGGCGTGGGCCGTGAGCGTGTGTGCAGGCCCGTCCCCGAAGCGTCGGCCGCTGCCCCCGGTGCCGGAGAAGAGGCCATCGATCCGCCCATGACGGCTGACGGCATCCGTCACTGCGGCGTCCACCTCGTCCTCGACAGTGAGGTCGGCAGCGAACCAGGTGCCACCGATCCGCGACGCGAGTGCCTCGGCGTGGTCGGCTGTGCGCGAGACCACGGCGACCATCGCGCCCTCGTCCGCCGCTCGAATCGCAGTCGCCTCGGCGATACCCGTCGAACCGGCGATCAGGATGACGCGACCCGCCAGTCTCGTGCTCATCGGTCCGCCTTCGCGACCAGCCCGCGTGCTGCTGCCCCGTCCGTCACAAGGACATCCAGCACGCCACTACGCAATGCTCCGCGGATCGCATCGATCTTGCCTGAGCCACCGGCGACTGCGATCACCCTCCGCACGTTGCGCAGCCGGTCGATGCCGATGCCGACCACCCGAGCCGCGAGGTCCTGGTCAGGAAAGAGGCCGTCGATGGTGACCGGATGGAGGAGCACGTCGCCGACAGCGCCCACTCTGGTGAGTGCCCGGACGCGCTCGGGACTGAGCGCCCCGCTCCGAGCCAGTGATGACGATGCGCCGCCAATGCCGACGCTCCGGCCGGTGGGCAGGGCGCCTACTCCGACGATGGCGATGGTGAGCGTCGCGTAGCGGTCGATCGTCGCCGCGACGTCCGCCTGGCGAAGGATGGCCGCTCGGGCATCGGGTAGGTCGACGAACGCAGGGGCGAACAGGGGGTGGTATGCGACACCCCATCGCTCCGCGAGTCGCCGGGTGATCTCGGCCGGATCGTGCGCCCGAGTGAAGCCGCTGGCATTGCCCGCAAGCTGCACGACTTCCACTCCGGACCGCTTCCGATCAGGCATCGCGTCGACCACCGCCGACAGGGTCGAGCCCCAGCCGATGCCGACGACATCGCCGGGGCCGACGACCTGGTCTGCGAACTCAGCCGCCAGCCCGGCGATATCGGCGACAGTGCCCGCGGCGACGACGCACAGGTCGAGGCCGAATGCGGCCTCGACGGCCGAGGCCAGGTCGCGGTCGTCGCGTGGCAGGTCGCGGTACTCGATGCGGACGAGACCGTCCTCGCGAGCCTGGGAAAGCAGACGTGCCACCCGGAACCTGGAGACTCCAAGCGCCGCCGCGATCTCGACCTTGGACAGGCCGCGATCGTAGTAGAGCCGGGCTGCCTGGCGCATCAGGGCGGGCGCGTCTGCGGCCACGGTCATACGGATCGGTCCAGGGACGTGACGAGGCGCCTGCGTTCCTCGTGTGTCGCGCCCGTGAGCCACGATCCGACCCCGACGGCGACGGCCCCGCAGCTGATGAAGTCGGCGGCATTGCCGCCATCGACCCCGCCGGTCGCCACCAACTCGATCTCCCGGAATGGCCCGTGGAGATCGCGCAGGTGCATAGGCCCGACCGACGACGCGGGGAAGACCTTGACAAATGTCGCCCCACTGCCCCAGCCGATCGCGACCTCGGTCGGGGTCATGGCCCCTGGCAGGAACGGCAGACCAAGGTCGACGGATCTCTCGATGAGCCGCGGATCCGTGACCGGACTGACCGCGAACGACGCACCGGCGGATCGGGCGGCGTCGAGCTGTGCTGCCGTCATCACCGTCCCGGCTCCCACCAGCACACCACCGTGGTCGCGTGCCGAAAGGTGTTCGCGTACAGCGCGGACGTCGTCCGCCGCGTCAGGCGCGTCGAAGGTGATCTCGAGCAGCCGGACGCCGTCGTCGACGAGTCCTTCGACGGTGGTCACCAACGCCGCCCGTGGCTCGATCCGACGCAGGATCGCGATGAGGCGATGCATGCGGATCGCTTCCGCTACATCGCCCATACGCAGGAGGCGGTGGTCATCGGCGGGCATCGTCGTGATGGTAGGCAACACTCAGATGATCTGCAAGCGCTCATCTGAGCGACGTTGTGACCGCATGTCGACGAAGCGGCCACCAGCACGCGACATGCCTTCGTGACGGGCGCTGACGGTCCGCAGTATTTGGACGCGACAGGTGATGAGCGGGTCCAGTTACCTCCGTGACACCGGGCCTGGACGCGGCGTG
>CAYNGM010000130.1:0-6318 GCA_964396565.1 uncultured Anaerolineaceae bacterium
GATCCTCGCCAAGGCGGTCCGCAAGCCACGAGCCACTAGCGAATCGGGACACTAGTTCGGCTCCGCACGCGGCGGCCCAGACCTGCCGATTGCAGGTAATGGACTACATCTGGTGACGCAGGGCGGTCGTGAGAGCGTGGGCTACGCTCAGAACGTCGCCAGGATCCCCGGAATCACGCCGAAAGCGGTCCTCCGACTTGGCTGCTGCAGACCATTTCTGCATCTGGCAGAAATCAGCCAAGTCCACCAAGCCGCCGACCCTCACGGCTGTCGAGCACCCACCTCCAGCAATCGGTTCTCGAGCGCGCGCATCGTCGCCTCCTCCTCGGGTTCCGCATGATCAAAGCCACAGATGTGGAGCGTGCCGTGAGTCACGAGGAGGAGCAGCTCCTCGGCGGCAGTCCACCTGACGTCGCCGGTCTGGCCGCCGCGCCCGGTCTGTGCCTGCTCCACGGCTCGCTCCACAGAAACGATGATGTCGCCCAGATGAGGCCGGTAACCTGGCGGGAGCGCGAACGCGGCCTCGGAAAGGAGGGGGAACGACAGCACGTCCGTCGGGCCGCTCTTGCCCATGTGGGCCGCGTTGAGCGCGGCGAGCTCCCGGTCGTCCGACAGGACCAGGCCGATGGCCGCAGGCGATGGCGCGGCGACCGCATCGAGGGCCGCGGTGATCGCCGCCGCCAGTCGCGTTCGTGCAACCGGCACGGTCACCCCGTCACGGACGTCGATGTCGATACGCCAGGGCGGTCGATAGATACTGTGCGTCACGCCGCGAACGGTACCGCGCATGGCCGGTGGGGTCCGCTGCGAGGAACGCGCCGGTCAGAACCGGCGTCGCGGTAGCCCGGCGGGAGGGACGCGCCGGTCAGGGAGCCGAGCCGCCGCTCAGGAGGCTGCGCCGCCAGCCGCCGCTCACGAGGCTGCGCCGCCTGCGCCGCCCCCGCCACCGCCCCCGCCACCCGCCGCCGCGCGCCGCGACTCCAGCTCCACGATCGTGTTCTGCGGGTAGGCGACCCGGGTGTGGTACATCCCGAGGAGCTGCTCGACGAAAGCCGTCCGGATGCGTTCCAGGTCGCGCAGGGTCAGGTCGCACTCGTCGAATTGGCCGTCGGCGATGCGCTCCTCGATGATCCGACCGACCATCGCCCGGATCGCCGCCTCGTCGCGGGAGGCCAGCGAACGCACTGAAGCCTCGACTCCGTCGGCGAGCATGATCAGCGCCGCCTCACGAGTCTGCGGCTTCGGACCGGCGTGGCGGAACTGGCGCTCGTCTACTGCCGCGGCGGCCCGCGCTCCCTCAACCGTGCCGGTGCCACCGTACGGCTCGGCTGCCCGCTCCTTCGCCCGCGCGAAGAAGTAGCTCATGATCGCGGTCCCGTGATGCTGCGGGATATAGGCGATGAGCGCCTTCGGCAGCCGGGCGGCATAGGCGATGTCTATCCCGTCGGCGACATGCTGCTTGAGGACCTGGGCGCTGACCTCCGGCTCGAGTTCGTCGTGGATGTTCTCGCCGCCGGCCTGGTTCTCGATGAACGCGAGAGGGTTCGCCAGCTTGCCTACATCGTGGTAATACGCTGCAACGCGCGTGACCAGCGGGTCCGCCCCGATCGCCTCCGCCGCGCGCTCCGCGAGGTTGCCGACCATCAGCGAGTGGTGGTACGTCCCGGGCGTTTCGACGAGCAACCGGCGAAGCAACGGCTGGGACGGATTGGCGAGCTCGAGCAGCTGGAAGACCGTCAGGATCCCGAACACCGAGCCGAGGACGGCGAAGGTCCCGATGGTCGCTATCGACGATCCGACCGCCGCCGCAGCGGATGCGAACCACAGCTCGAGGACGCCGCGCACATCCCTGGTCCCAAGCAGCGAGAAGACCGTCACGACAAGTGCGTTCACGATGAAGATGGCAAATGCCGCACCGACGAAGACCTGGACGCGGTCGCCCTTGCGCACGGCCACGATACCGGCCAGGCCACCGAAGAACACATAGGCGGCGAACTCCAGCGACGCGCCGTTCAGGGCTCCGCCGATGATGGCCACGATGGCGATGACGATCGTCGCCACAGACGCATCGAGCAGGATGGCCAGGATCATCCCGATGGCCGCCGTCGGCAGGAAGAACTGGAGGATCGAGCGCGCGGCAGTCAGCTTGAGCAGGACGGTCGCGGACACGAGCAGCAGGCCGATCAGGATCAGCACGTTGTCGCGGTGCCAGAGCGTCGGTCGGAACCGCCACATCCAGGCAAGCAGCATGCCGACCACCAGGACCGACAACAGGAACCAGCCGACGAATGCGGTGTAGTCGGTCGCCGTCTCGCGCAGACCGAGGGCGTCGATCCTCTCGATGTCCACAGCAGTCAGTCGCTCGCCGCGGCGCACGACCACCTCGTTCTGGACGATCTCGACCACGACCGGCGCCACGGCAGCGGCGGCAGCGGCACGAGCCGCATCGGTCCCCGAGGCGCTGAACGACGAGTTGGCCACGACCAGCGGGCTGATCAGATCGGCAGCGAGGATCCGCTCCGACTCGTCGAGATCGCCGGTCATCCGCCCGGCCAGACGCGTCCGTTCGATCGCGACATCCGAGTCACGCAGCTCGGTCCGGAGCGTCCCGTCCAGGACACGCGCCGCCTCCTTGCGCACAGCGCTCCAGCGACTCGGCGTCAGCGACTCGAGCGTCGACTGGGCAGCGTCGCTCAGGTCGGGGAGTGCCGTCTGGAGCAGGAGGAGCCGGCTATCGTCGGGGAGATCGGCGTGGAAAGCAGTATCGATCCGGGCGACCCTGGTATCGAACGCACGAGCCCCCTCGGCCGCGACCGCGATCGCCTTGTCGGTGGTGAAGTCGTACTGCGGCGGGACGGCGGCACGGGCGGCCTCGCGCGCGGCCTCGGTCTGGGTCTTGCTCTCGAAGTCGACCGCGCGGGGCGCGACGATGTCGCGTGGGGCGATATCGCCGACCTGTACCGACAGCGTATCCCGGGGCAGGATGTCCACGCCCAGGATCGCGGTCAGGGCAGCGACCAGGATCACCGCGGCGATGACCAGCCGGGTGGCATCGTTGCGGGTGAACCGGGCGACTGCCGGCGCGGACTGGCTCAGCATCGGCGGTGCATGACGGGCCTGCCCGTCAGTGGCCTCCCTCATCGTGGGCGGCGAGGTCGGTGCGGGCGAGTGCCTGTGCCACCAGGCCGGATACGACCTTGCCATCGGCTCGACCACGCGTCCGAGGCGAGAGCCAGCCCATGACCTTGCCGAGGTCACGCGCCGACGATGCACCGGTGGCCGTGATCGCCTCGGTCACGAGAGCCTCGATCTCCGACTCGGTCAGGGGCTGCGGTAGATAGGCTGACAGGATGGCGATCTCGGCCGACTCCTTGTCGGCAAGGTCCTGCCTGCCCGCCTTGGAAAATGCCTCGACGGACTCGCGGCGGGTCTTGACCTCACGGGTCAGGACGGCCAGGAACTCGTCATCGGTCAGCGGGTGCTGGTTGCGCTTCTCGACGTTGTAGGCGGCGCTCGATGCCATCCGCAGCGTGTCGCGGCGCAGCGTGTCACCGTCGCGCATGGCGGCGGCGATATCGGTCTGGAGTCGATCGCGAAGGGACACCGGTTCGGCTACCTCGGGCGGTGTGATGACGCCCGTGGGTCGCTGGTCGGGCTCAGCCGACCTGCGTTCGGGCGTTCTTCTTGCGCTTTGCTTCCTTGCGCTTGCGCTTCACTGAGGGCTTCTCGTAGTGCTCGCGTCGGCGAGCCTCGGCGAGGATGCCGCTCTGCTGGATCTTCTTGTTGAAGCGACGCAGGGCGCTTTCGAACGTCTCGTTCTCACCCACTCGGACTTCAGCCAATCGGTGTTCACCTCCCCAGGCCTGGAGTCGTGTCGCGCGCATCGGGCTCGCGGCCAGCCGGCCTCGACGCGTGCTCATACGGGGACCGCAAGAGCCGCCGGAGTCTACCCGAGTCCCGCGAGGGGGGTCAAACGCCCTGACTGGCAATCAGGTCGATCGGGCCGATCGTCGGGACACTTGGCCGAGCTGCTCGCCGAGCGCGAGGGCCTCGTGGTCGCCGAACGAACGCTGCGCCGGGTCCTGGCCGAGACCGAGCTGGCCACGGCCAGGTCCGACCGATCGTCGTGACACTCGTTCGGGTGCGTCGTCTGGCGGACGACGATTTCCGACGAGCGGGATGGAGCCGGCCGGATCGTCGGCCGCCAGACGTCGACCGTATCAGCGCGAGGCAGTCGCCGGTGGGGACGGCGTCTCCGGGACGACAGGTCGACCCGAGGGGAGGGTCGCATTCGTGCCCAAGCGTCCGTTCGCTTGCGATCGTCGTCAGCCAGACGACACTGGCGGTTGGACCGACACGAAGACGGGCGCCGACCACGCGATCCGACCGCTGGACAGATCAGACGGGCGCCTGCCCGCGGGCGCCCGACAGGACGCACACGCGCGCGCCGACCCCGGACCGGCACTCAGCGGGCCTCGACCACTGACGCTCGCCCACACGCCGCCGAATGAACACGGATGAGCCACCGGATCGTCGTGGAGGAGGTACGCTGCCGTCCGATCACGAGTGACCGACCCAAAGGCTGCCTCGCCCATGACGACGACCCTGCCGGACCTGCTCGATGGCGCCGTGTCTCGCTTCGGCGAGCGGGACGCCGTCGGGACGCGCCGCGACGACGGCTCCACCGACCACTGGAGTTACCGCGAGTTCGCGCACCGGGCACGCATCGCAGCGTGGCGTCTGCGCGCCATCGACCTCGAGCCCGGTGACCGGATCCTGACCTGGGCTCCATCGAGTCCGGAGCTGGCGGCGACCTACTACGGGGCGATGCTGGCCAGACTCGTGTTCGTGCCGCTGGACCTGCGCATGTCCGCCGATGCCGTGGAAACGGTCGTTCGAGCCAGCGGGGCGCGCCACCTCATCCTGGGGACCGGACGCGACGCGCCCGACCCGCGCGAGGCCGGTCTGGAGCACTTCCCGACGACGCTCGTCGACGACCTTGTCGCAGAACCTGAAGCGGGTGATCCGGCCTTCCCGGACGACTGGGAAGCACGGGTGGCGGCCTGGGAGCGTCCGGCAGCCGACGACGTCTTCGAGCTGGTCTTCACCAGTGGGACCACGGGCACCCCGAAGGGCGTGATGCTCAGCCACGACAACGTCGTGGCATCGATCGAGTCGTTCCACCGGATCGTCCCGCCGATGGACCACCGGATCGTCTCCCTGCTGCCGCTGTCCCATCTGCTCGAGCAGGCGGTCGGGCTGTATTACGCGCTCGATGTCGGCGCCGACGTCCTGTACGTCCGCAGCCGCAACCCACGGGTCATCTTCGATGCCCTGCGTGACCATCGGGTGACCAGCATGGTCGTCGTCCCGCAGGTCCTTGACCTGTTCTGGAGCGCGATCACCCGTGAGGTCGCGAAGCAGGACAGGACGGCGGCATTCGATCGACTGCGGGGTATCGCCCGTCACCTCCCCTACTCCGTCCGCCGCCTGCTGTTCTCGAGCGTCCATGCGCAGCTTGGTGGTCACTTCCGGCTGTTCCTGTCGTCGGGCGCGTTCCTGCCACCGGCGCTCCAGCAGTCCTGGGAGGACCTTGGCGTGACCATCCTGCAGGGCTATGGAGCGACCGAGACGGGGACCGGTGCCTGCACCACGATGCGTGATCACGGACCCGGCACGGTGGGACGTGTGCCCGTGGGGATCCAGATGCGGCTGTCCCCGGAGGGTGAGGTTCAGTTCCGGGGCAGGACGGTATTCAAGGGCTACTGGGATGCGCCCGAGTTGACCGCCGCTGCCTTCACCGAGGACGGCTGGTACCGGACCGGCGATCTCGGGCACTTCGATCCGGAGGGCCGGCTGATCCTGAGCGGCCGGATGAAGGACATGATCGTGCTGCCCAACGGCTTCAACGTCTATCCCGAGGACATCGAGAACGCGCTGCGCGTGGCCGGCCTCCGGGACGTCGTCGTGCTCGAGACGACTCCGGGCCGGATCGAGGCGATCGTCCTCCACGCGCCCGATGAGCCGACGCCTGCGTTCACGGCGCGGGTGGATGTTGCGGTCAAGACCGCCAATCGGGCGCTTGGCGCCAACCAGCACATCTCGGGCTGGCGAGTCTGGCCGGCGGAGGACTTCCCGCGCACGCACACGCTCAAGGTCAAGCGTGACCCGCTTCGTGCGTGGGTCGCCGGCGAGACCGGCTCCGTGTCCGACACGATGCTCCAGGTACGCGACACGACCGGCGACACCTGATGGCGACATCCGCTGGATCTCGCAGGTGACCTGGCTCGAAACTGACTGGTACCGCGCGGGAGCGGT
>CAYNGM010000131.1:0-6308 GCA_964396565.1 uncultured Anaerolineaceae bacterium
GACTCTGAAGCAGTCATGGCGGCGGCTTGATGCAGATCCCGCTCTTCCCGCTGCACACCGTCCTGTGCCCTGGGGACTCTGAAGCAGTCATGGCGGCGGCTTGATGCAGATCCCGCTCTTCCCGCTGCACACCGTCCTGTGCCCTGGCATCGTCATCCCGCTCCACGTCTTCGAGCAGCGCTACCGCGAGATGACGAGGCACTGTCTCGACACCGGCGATCCGTTCGGAGTGGTCCTCATCAGGGCGGGTCGGGAGGTGGGAGAGTCGGGGGCGAAGTCGCTCGCCGGTGTCGGAGCGTTCGCCGAGATCCGCGAGGCTGGTCGCTATCCGGATGGCAGGTACGACCTGCTGGCAGCGGCGACCGGACGGTTTGCGATCGAGAACGTGGACGCGACGTCGGCGCCGTACCTGGTCGCGCAGGTGCAGCCCCT
This sequence comes from uncultured Anaerolineaceae bacterium, assembly GCA_964396565.1. GTDB lineage: Bacteria > Chloroflexota > Limnocylindria > Limnocylindrales > CSP1-4 > SPCO01. The sequence goes on from CAYNGM010000131.1 coordinate 433, forward strand.
TGACGACGAGGTCGGGGACGAGGCACGGGCCGAGCGCCTGTCGGCGATCGCCATCCGGCGGTTCGTCCGGTATCTCGATCTCGTCCGTGCGCGCGACGGTGAGGAGGTCGAAGCCCTCGATATCCGTGTCGAGATCGAAGCGCCCGACGACGACACGATGGCGGTCGGACCGGCGGAGGATGTCTCGCCGGAGTCGGCTGGTTCCGAACGGCCCCTGACGCGACGCGACCTGACCATCCCTGACGATCCGACCGTGCTCAGCCACCTGTTGTCGGGCATCGTCCAGGCTGAGCTTCCCCGGCGCCAGGACCTTCTCGAGGCGGCCACGACCGTGGAACGGCTGGAGCGTCTCATCACCCTGCTGGATCGCGAGATCGCGCTGCTGACGGGACGTCTCCGGTGGTTTGCACCGGACCCCCGCGAACTCGGGGGAGCGCGCAGCAACTGACCTGGTCCGGGCCGTCGCCGGCCGGGTCTCGTGTCGTGTCGTGTCCGTGTCCGCCCCTCGAGGGCCCCCGAGCTCCCGGAGCCCCCGAAGCACACCGGAGCCCCCGGAGCTCCCGAGCCCCCCGGAGCCCTCCCAGTTCTCCGGAGTCCCCGGAACCCCCGGAGCACCCAGAAGGGTGTCGCGCCTTTTCCGGTGTCCATTCCGGGTGCCGATCCAGCATCCGGGCCCGGAGCGACCATTCGATTCCCACCCCACGGTCCTACCAGCGAACGAAAGGTGGAGATCGAAGTCGATGAACGACCCCGCGATACCTCATCCATCGTCTGGCTCACCGAGCGGGCGATACGTCGGCTGGAGTGGATTCCGTCCCGAGATCGCCAGGCGGTCCGGCCGTTCGTTCGTCCGTAGAGCCACCGGGTGGGAATCCGACCAGGCCGACCGATGTGACCGCACGGTTGACGGCGCTAATACACCTAGGCTAGATTATCCATGTGCCATTGAATGAATCTCCGGACCCGACGCAACCGCTCGATGCCGCGCACGCCCGACTCGTCGACGAGGTCATCGAGGAGATGACCGCGTGGAGCCCGGCCGAGCGGATCCGGACCTTCCGGTCGTGGATGCGCGGCTCCCTGAGCCTCATCCACCTTCACGTCCTGACGGTCCTGGAGGCCGACGGTCCGCAGCCGATGAGCCGGCTGGCCGAGGCCCTTGACGTCTCGGTCGCCAGCGCGACCGGGATAGTCGATCGGATGGAGGAGCGTGGGTTGGTCGAGCGCCGACCGAGCACGGTCGATCGACGCGTCGTGGAGGTCCACCGCACCGAGGCCGGCGTGGCTGTCTTCCAGGGGCTTCGCGAGGAGCGCCGGGCACGTCTTCGAGTCCTGATCGGGACGTTGTCCGCGGCTGAGTTGAGTGCTCTCCTGACGGGACTGCGTGCCCTCCACCGGGCCCGGTCGGAGCGCACCGATACAGGTGCCGCCCACGCTCGACCCACGGACCCCCATGCTCGACCCACGGACCCCCACGCGTGATCGGGCTCCTGCGCACGTACCTGCGACCGTATCGGCGGCCGCTCGTCGTGGTCCTGGTGCTACTGCTCTTCTCCGCCCTCGGCAACCTGTACCTGCCTGATCTCAACGGCGAGATCATCGACCAGGGGGTCGCCACCGGAGACATCGACTTCATCATCCGGACCGGCGGCCTGATGCTGCTGGTGAGCGGCGTGCTCATCGTCGCCTCGATCATCGCGGTCTACTGGTCCGCGCGCATCGCGATGGGCTTCGGACGTGACGTGCGGCGGGCGATCTTCGCGCGGGTCGAGACGTTCTCGCAGGTCGAGGTCAACCACTTCGGCCCCGCGTCGCTGATCACCCGCAACACCAATGACGTCCAGCAGGTCCAGACGGTCGTGTTCATGGGCCTGACGATGATGGTGTCGGCGCCGATCCTGATCATCGGCGGGATCATCATGGCCCTCCGCACCGACGTCCCGCTGTCTGGGCTGCTCCTCGTCGTCCTGCCGCTGATGGCCGTCGTCATCGGCTTGGTGATGTCACGAGCCGTGCCCCTCTTCCGCGCCGTGCAGGCCCGCCTCGATCGGATCAACCAGGTCATGCGCGAAACCCTGGCCGGGGTGCGGGTCATCCGCGCGTTCGTTCGCACGCCCCACGAGGAAGCACGGTTCGAGGTCGCCAACCGCGAGCTGTTCGACGCGTCGCTGTCGGTCTCGCGCCTGTTCGCCATCACGGTGCCGACGATGACCGCCATCCTCAACCTCTCGACCGTTGCCGTGATCTGGTTCGGGGCGATGCGGGTGGACTCGGGCGCGCTGGAGGTCGGTGCGTTGACCGCGTTCCTCCAGTACCTGACGCAGATCCTGTTCGCGACCCTCACGGCCGTCTTCATGTTCGTCCTCATCCCACGCGCCTCGGTGTCGTCGGGGCGTATCCGTGAGGTCCTCGAGACCGAGTCGTCGATCGTCGATCCGGTCACCCCGGCCGTGCCCTCCGATCCATCCCAGCGCGGGGTCGTCGAGTTCCGGGACGTCGAGTTCCGCTACCCGGGCGCCCAGGACCCGGTGCTGCGCGGGATCACGTTCCGTGCCGCACCGGGCGAGACGACCGCGATCGTCGGGAGTACCGGCAGCGGCAAGTCGACCCTCATCTCGCTCATCCCGCGGCTCTACGACGCGAGTGCCGGAAGCGTCCTCGTGGATGGCCTGGACGTCCGGGCGATGACCGGCGAGGAGCTGTGGTCGAGATTGTCGGTAGTGCCTCAGAAGGCGTTCCTGTTCGCGGGCACCGTCGCGAGCAACCTGCGCTACGGCGACCCGAAGGCGTCGGACGAAGACCTGTGGCGCGCTCTCGAGATCGCCCAGGGTGCATCGTTCGTGTCCGAGATGGAAGGTGGCCTGGATGCGCCTATCACCCAGGGCGGGACCAACGTCTCGGGCGGCCAGCGTCAGCGGCTGTCGATCGCCCGGGCGCTCGTGCGCGGCGCGGGCATCGTGATCTTCGACGACAGCTTCTCCGCGCTCGACTACGGCACCGATGCGCGACTGCGCGCGGCCCTACGCCGAGAGCTACGGGACGCCACCGTGATCATCGTGGCACAGCGGGTCGGCACGATCATGGATGCCGACCGGATCATCGTCCTCGACGACGGGCGGATCGTCGGGATGGGTACGCACCAGGAGCTGCTCGCCGACAACGAGACCTACCGCGAGATCGTCCTGTCCCAGTTGTCCGAGTCGGAGGCCGCGGCATGAGCGGGCGACCCGGCGGCGCCGGTCCCGGCGGCGGTCCCGGCGGCGGAGCACCCGTACCCGGCGGCGGCGGCACCGGCGGCGGAGCCGCACCCGCACCTGCACCCGGCCCCGGAGGTCGACCCGGCGGTCCGCGTGGCGGGATGATGGGCATGGGCATGTCCGCCCCGCCGGCCAAGGCGCGGGACTTCCGCGGCACGCTCCGTCGCCTGTTCGGACTGCTACGGACGGAGCGGCTCTGGCTGGTCGCCGTCGTCGCGTTGGCCATCATCAGCGTCTCCTTCGCCATCCTCGGCCCGAAGATCCTGGGTGAGGCGGTCAACCTGGTCTTCGAGGGCGCGATCAGCGCTCAGCTCCCGGCCGGGACGACGACGGAGCAGGTCGTCGCGATGCTCCGCGCCCAGGGCAAGACCCAGCAGGCGGACATGCTCGGCTCGATGACCCTGACGCCCGGTCAGGGCATCGACTTCGGAGCGCTCGGAGCCATCCTCCTGACGCTCGTTGCGGTCTACGTCGTGAGTTCGCTATTCGCCTGGCTGCAGGCGTACATCATGGCCGGCGTCACCCAGCGGACCGTCTATCGACTGCGGACGGATGTCGACGCCAAGCTCGGTCGTCTGCCGCTGCGCTACTTCGATGGACACCCGCGTGGTGACCTGCTGAGCCGCGTCACCAATGACATCGACAACATCGGTCAGTCGCTGCAGCAGGGCCTGACCCAGCTGATCACCTCCCTGCTCACGATCGTCGGGGTGCTGGCGATGATGCTCTCGATCAGCCCCATCCTTGCGGTCATCTCGCTGCTCGCGGTCCCTGCCTCGGTAATAGTGACCATGGCCATCGTTCGCCGGTCACAGCACCAGTTCGTCGTCCAGTGGTCATCGACCGGCACGCTCAACGGTCATGTCGAGGAGATGCATACGGGACACGCCATCGTGAAGCTGTTCGGGCGCCAGGACGAGGCGGTGGCGGCGTTCGAGGCGGAGAACGAGCGGCTCTACGCGGCGAGCGCGAAGGCCCAGTTCCTGAGCGGCATGATCCAGCCCGCGATGACCTTCATCTCGAACATCAACTACGTGCTCATCGCGGTCATCGGTGGTCTGCGCGTGGCATCCGGCCAGATGAGCCTGGGTGACGTCGTGGCGTTCATCCAGTACTCGCGCCAGTTCACCTTCCCGATCATCCAGACGGCCAATATCGTCAACGTCCTCCAGTCGGCGGTGGCCTCGGCTGAGCGTGTCTTCGAGGTGCTAGACGAGGCCGAGGAGGTCCCCGGCGTCGCGTCGCTGGCGGTGCCCGTCCGCCCGGCCGGTGCTGTCACGTTCGAGTCGGTCTCGTTCCGTTACGAGCCGGACAAGCCGCTCATCGACGGCCTCGACCTCGATGTCCGAGCGGGGCAGACCATCGCCATCGTCGGTCCGACCGGAGCCGGCAAGACGACCCTCGTCAACCTGCTGATGCGCTTCTACGAGCTGGATGGCGGACGGATAACGATCGACGGGACCGACACCCGCGAGATCAGCCGTGACGACCTCCGCCGCTCGTTCGGGATGGTCCTCCAGGACACCTGGCTCTTCCACGGGACGATCCGCGAGAACATCGCCTACGGCCGCCTGGAGGCGACCGAGGCGGAGATCCGCGCGGCGGCCGACGCGGCGCACGTCGATCACTTCGTGCGGACGCTGCCCGACGCGTACGACACCGTCATCGATGACGACGCCACGAATGTCTCAGCCGGGGAAAAGCAGCTCCTGACCATCGCCCGGGCATTCCTGGCCGACCCCCCGATCCTCATCCTGGATGAGGCGACGTCGTCGGTCGACACGCGGACCGAGATCCTCATCCAGCGCGCCATGCATCGCCTGATGCGTGGTCGAACTACTTTTGTCATCGCCCATCGACTCTCGACCATCCGCGACGCCGACACGATCCTGGTCATGGATCACGGTCGGATCATCGAGCAGGGCGACCACGAGTCGCTGCTCACGGCCGGCGGCTTCTACCGCGACCTGTACGAGAGTCAGTTCACGGGCGCCCTCGCCGAGGCGAGTTGACCGTCGGCGGGGCCAGTCGGCCTTCGGCGGGGCCAGTCGGCCTTCAGAGACGCGACAGGTCGCGACCGAGGTCCGCGGTGAACTCGAATCCGTCGAGCGCATGCTCATCCCGGCGTCGGGCATAGGCCGCCAGGGCATCCCCCTCGGTGACCCGACCAGCCAGCCAACCATCGACCGCCTCGGCCAGGAACCGGGCGTGGGTGGCCGCGTTGTCCATGCCCAGCCCGGTCCATGGATCCTGGACCATCGATGCGTCGCCGACGAGCGCCCACCCGGGACCGTAGGGCATGCGTATCACGGCGTCCTTGAGACCGGAGCCCAGGACGCGCGGCTCGGGCGTTGACGCCGCGTAGCGATCGGCGATACCCGGGTGGGCAAGCACGTGACGCTCGAACATCCCAGCCGGATCCTTCCTGAAGGCAGCGAATGTCTCGAGGTCGATCGATACGGCGACGCACGCGACGTCGTCGTCGCTCGGAAAGACATAGACGAGCTCGTCGCCACGGATCGAGAACTCGGGACCATCCCGTGAGGCGCCGGGCCCAGGGAGGCCGCGAACGTAGCGGTAGTACATCGCCCGCGTCGCCGGTTCGCGCCGCTGGATCGG
>CAYNGM010000132.1:0-6304 GCA_964396565.1 uncultured Anaerolineaceae bacterium
GCCGCGGCCCACCTGTTCGAGGGTCACGCGCGCGCTCGCGCGCTCGGCATCATCGGCGCACTGACATTCCTCGGGATGGCCGCCGGACCGTTCCTCGGGGCGGCCATCCTCGACGCCGTCCATCCGGATGCAGCGCTCCTCGCCGCGGGTGCCACGAATGGCCCGTTCGCCTCGTTCGTCGTCCCTGCGTGGCGCTGGATCTTCTACATCAACGTCCCGATCGGGATCATCGCGATGACCCTCGCCTGGGCCGCCGCGGACGGCTGGGAGACCCCGCGTCATGCCGGGCGGGTGGACCTTGCGGGGGCGGCGCTGTTCGGGATCGCCCTCGCGGCGGCGCTCATCGGGCTGACCCTGATCGGCGCGCGCGAGGTGGCCGGCACGGATCTCCAGCCGGCGCTCGTGACCGCGGGCCTGGCGGCACTGGCCCTCGTGGCCACGCTCCTCGCCATCTGGCGCGCACGGCGCATGGACGATCCGTTCCTGGACATCCGGCTGTTCCGTCATGTCTCGTTCAGCGCCGCCGCACTCGTGTCGCTCCTGACGGGCTACGCGTTCGCGACCGCGATCATCGGTGGCGCGGTGTTCGTCGATCGCGTCCTCTACGGAGGCCCTGACGAGCAGCGGCTCGCCCTCGGCTCGCTGGCGCTGGCCACGGCCATCGGCGCCCTGCTGTCCGGGTTCATGGTCCGTGTCGTGAGCTACCGGATGGTCACGCTGGCCGGCATCGCCCTGTCTATCGTCGGCCTCATCGCGATGTCGGACTGGTCACCAGCCACGGAGATCACGGCCGTGGCCTGGGCGCTCGCCACCTTCGGGCTCGGCTTCGGGCTGTCGGTGACCCCGCGCTCGACGGCCGCCGTCGAGGTCGCTGGCAGGCGCGCGTTCGGGATGGCCTCGTCGGTCGTGACCGTCGCCCGGATGCTCGGCATGGCCGTCGGCCTGGCCATCCTTACGGCGTATGGCTCCACCACCATCGATCGACTGTCCGACGCGATCTACGCCACCCCCGACGCCTATCTCGAGTTCATCCCGGCCGAGCTTCGCGACCGTCCGCTGCGCGACCCGCTCGTCGTCGACGCGCTCGAGCGCTGGGCGTCGGGCGAGGCGGCTCGGATCATGGTCGGACTGTTCCTCGTGGCGGCTCTCGTGTCGGCCGCGGCGATACCGCCGGCTCTCGCCCTTGGCGGCCGGCGTATGCTCCACGCCGATGAGCGCCTCGAGCCGGATCCCGACCCCGTCGTCTGAACCGCCGACCGGCCGCGTCGGCGAACCGATCACACGCCACCGCGGACCTCTGACCTCTGGCGCGCCGGGCCTCATGGAGGTGGCGTGGCTCGATGGCGAGGCGCTCGAGACGCGGACCGATGATGCGGCTCTGGCCGCCCTGCCCGGATGCCTGTCGGGCGGGAGCACCTGCGTCTGGATCGACCTAACCGACCCGTCACCCGAGCAGGTCCAGGCGGTCGGAGCGGCTCTGGGCCTGCACGCCCTGATCGTCGAGGACGTCCTCGAGGGGAACCAGCGGGCGAAGATCGAGACCACCGACAGCGTCATCCACCTTGTCCTCTTCGCACTGATCCACGGAAAACGCTTCACCGCGAGCGAGACGGACCTGGTCCTCGGGCCCGGTTTCCTGCTGTCGGTCCATGACGCCGGCTGGTCACCCCGGACCGGGGCGCACCTGCGCTCGGATCCGGGCGCCGTGATGCGTCGCGGCCCGGACCATCTGCTGTGGGCGATCTGTGATGGGATCGTGGACGGCTACTTCCCCTTCGCCGACGATCTGGGCGAGGCGATCGACAGCGTCCAGGACCGGGTCATCGAGCGAGCGGACAAGGGCGTGCTCGATGACCTGTTCGCACTGAAGCGCGAGCTCATCGAGGTGCGCCGTGCGGCGAGCCCGACCCGCGAGGTCTTCAACCAGCTGACCAATCGCGACCTGCGCCTCATCGATGCCGATGAGCTCGTGTACTTCCGGGACATCTACGACCATGTGATCCGGTTGACCGACGAGCTTGACAACTACCGCGAGCTGGCCGCGGCGACTCTCGATGTCTACCTGACTCAGATCAACAACAACCTGTCGGTGATCATGAAGCGGCTGACCGGAGTGACCGTGATCCTGGCCGGGATCGGGGCGGTGGCCGGGATCTTCGGCATGAGCGAGGCGCACACCGAGGCGGGAAGCTTCTGGGTCGTGACCCTGATCATCGTCGCGGTCGCCGCGCTGGCAGCGCTGGTGCTGCGCCGTATCGACTGGATCTGAGCCGGCTGCTGCAACCGCAGTCGGGCTGAGCCACCCTCGACCGCCCGTCGCGTGCCTGAGCCATGCTCGACCGGTCGCAGTAGGGTCGGATCAGGCGCAGTCCACGGGCTTCGGAGTCGGGTGCGCGTCCGCGTCGTCGGCGGTCTCGACCGACAACGGCGTGGCGATGACCTGGGTCTTGCCGGGCGTGCCGCGCGGGCCCTCCGATGTCTGGAGCCAGAGCTGCTCGGTCGTGGCGGCGAGCGCATCCGCGAGCGTCCGCTGATCGCGCCGCACCTCGCTGATCTCGTACAGGAACCGGTAGTCGTCGCTCGTCCAGACCTCGACGAGCATGCCCTTGAGGTGCTTGCCCGACGTGCGCAGGAGCGGCAGGAACATGCCCTCGCGGGCGTGGGCGAAGATGTAGGTCGCCTTGCCCTGGCCGGGCTGGTGAAGTTCCTTGAGGTACATGGCGACGTTGCAGTAAGGGTAGCCAGCGGGTCCCGCGACGATGGGCAGGTCGATGTCGAGGGCCGCGATGCGGATACGGGTCGCAACGCGATCGGGGTCTATCGACGGAGCGGCGCTCGGCGGGGCGGAGGCGACTGGTGGCAGCGTCCGCAGTGACGGTGAAGCCTGGGCCCCCGGGGTGGCCGACGGTCGACTCGTGACTCCCGGGCCGGCATCGACCGGCGTCGTGTAGGTCAGCAGCCCGGCGGCGAGCATGGTCACGCCGGCCGCGGTCAGGAGCGCCGGTAGAAGCCGCGTTCGGATCCGGTCGGGAAGGCCATCCATGGAAGCGGCATCGTAGCGCGGCCCTTCGGCATGCGCCCCTGCCGCTCTGGTACTGGTACTCTCGCGCGAGATGAGGTCTCGTCTCTCGATCGTCGCCGGGCTCCTTGCCGGGATGGCGACCGCGCTGCTGGTCCTCGGGGGGATCGTCGCGTTCGCCCCCGGACCTCTCCCGGCGCCCACGCCTACCGCTGTCCCGGTGACGCCGACCCCTACGGCCTCCGCGGACGTTTCGGCCGTTCCCTCCCCGGATGTTTCGGCCGTTCCTTCCGCGACCGCGTCGCCGTCAGTCGCGTCCGAGACGCCGCTGACGTCTCCGTCGGTGCAGCCGACGGCCTCGGCAAGTGCGTCGTCGTCAGTCGCGCCCGAGACGCCGCTGACGTCTCCGTCGGAGCAGCCGACGGCCTCGGCAAACGCGTCGTCCGATCCGAGCGCGTCGCCCGATCCGATCGCCCGGACCGATCCGATGGTCTCCGGCGCGACCATCACGCCTTGACGGTCGACCTGCGGCCGGTCTCCGCGGCTGCCACGACGTCACCGGCCGACCTCGGCGCAGCGATCGCTCGGCTGGTGGGTGCCCCACCGCCACTCCTGCTCGTCCTCGACTACGACGGCACGCTGGCGGCGGTCACCCGCGACTCGGAGGCGACGGTGATCGATCCTCTGGCCAGGCGATCGCTCCGGCGCCTGGCGGCGCTCGGCGACACCCTCCCGCCCCGCCTCGTCGTGACGGTGCTGACCGGCCGTACCGTCCGCGACGTCGCGTCACGGGTTCGCGTCGGCGGTGTCCGCTATCTCGGTGACCACGGCCTGCAGGTCGGCGCCCTGCCGCGTCACGGTCGCCCGGCATCGATCAGGGTGAGGGGCGAGTCCGGGTTCGAGGCACAGCAGGACCCTGCGGAGCGTCTCGCCCGCGGTGTCGCCGAGCGTCTCGGCAGGCCGGCCTGGTTGTACGTCGAGCACAAGGGTCCATCGGTCGCGTTCCATGTCCGCAAGGCCGATGACGTCGCCTCTGCCCGGTCCGCGGTCCTCGCCGCGGTCGCGGCGGTCGAGGAGCACGAGGGTCTCGCCGACCATGGCCTCGCCCACTACCGGGGTCGCTCGGTCGTCGACCTGCGTCCGGTGCTGGCCGGTGGCAAGCGCGAGGCGGTCGAACGCCTGGTCGAGCGTGAACGGCCCGGCGCCATCCTCGTCATGGGCGACGAGCTCAGCGATGTCGATGCGTTCGCGGCCACCCGTGATGTCGCTGCACGCGATCGGAGGCTGGTCGCGCGCACGGTCGCCGTCCATGGCTCGGGGCATCCGGCGCCGGCCGAACTGACCGCCCTCGCCGACCTCCAGCTCGGGTCGGCGCACGACGTGGCGCGCTTCCTCGCCGCGCTTGCTCGTCGGCTGGACGAGGCGAACGGCCGCGGTTAGGGGATGGTCGCGATCGCCTGGGCGGCTGCCGCCACGGCGTCGAGCAGCGCGTTCGGGAAGACACCGAAGACGATGGTCAGCACGGTCGAGATGGCCAGACCACCCCACAGCAGGGCACCGTGCGAGAGCGGCGGCGCATCCGTGGACGGGTCGCGCATGTACATGTAGACGATGCAGCGCAGGTAGTAGAACGCCGCGACCGCGGCGTTGAGGACCGCGATGACCGCCAGCACCGTCAGCCAGTCCCCACCCTGGACAGCGGCCAGGATCACATACGCCTTGGCAAAGAACCCGGCCGTCGGCGGGATACCGGTGAGCGACAGCAGGAAGAGCGTCATCAGCAGGCCCAGGATCGGCTCGCGTCGGCCGAGTCCGGCAAACGTGTTCAGCGACGAGGTGACACCGGTCCGCTTCTGGAGGGCCGCGACCACGGCGAACGCACCAAGGTTCATGAACGTGTACGCGGCACCGTAGAAGAGCAGGCCGTTGAGACCATCGATCTCGCCACCGGCATAGGCGGCCAGGCCCACCAGCATGTAGCCGGTATGGGCGATGGAGCTGTAGGCCAGCATCCGCTTGACGTTGTCCTGGGTCAGCGCCACGAGGTTGCCAAGGGTCATGGTCAACGTCGAGAGGATGATCACCACCGGCATCCAGACGTCGGCCAGCGGCCCGAGCGCCTCGACGAACAAGCGCAGGATCAGCGCGAACGCCCCGACCTTCGGCCCGACCGACAGGTAGCCGGTGATCGGGGTCGGCGAGCCCTGGTAGGCGTCAGGCGTCCAGTAGTGGAAGGGCACCGCGGCGATCTTGAAGGCGACGCCGGTCGTCATGAAGGCGAGACCCAGGGCAAGACCGGCCGACAGCGGTTCGTTGCCGGCGACGATGGCGCTCAACGCGTCGGCCACACCGGCGACCCGGGTGGTCCCGGTCAGGCCCCACACGAAGGACAGGCCGAACAGGAAGATCGCCGAGCTGAACGACCCAAGGAGGAAGTACTTGATCGCTCCCTCGGTCGAGTACGAGTCCGTCTTGTGGAAGCCGGCCAGCAGGTAGCCCGGCAGAACCATCAACTCGAGGCCGATGAACAGTAGCAGCAGGTCGGTCGAACCGGAGATGAGCATCGCCCCGGTCAGTGCGAAGACCAGGATGATGGCGAACTCGGCCATCGGCAGATTGCGCGGCAGCAGGTAATCAGGGGCGAACAGGATGGTCATCGCCACGATCGAGATGAACAGGATGTCGAGGAACGTGGTCAGCGCGTCGACCGTGTACGAGCCACCAAACGCGGTCGCAGGGGTCGCTCCGACGACGAACGTGGCCGCCGCCGTCAGGCCCAGCCCGACGAACGTCGTCGCGATGGCGAGATACGTGCGTCCAGGGGCCGCGAGGTCCACCAGCAGCACGGCGGCAGCGGTCAGGACCGCGAGGACCAGCGGCGAGATCGTGACCAGGTCCTGGTAGCTCAATGGGCGGCCCCGCCTTCCGCGGCCACCGCGGTCTGGGCCGCTGCCGCCGGCGTCGGGGCACCGCCCGATTCACCATGTACCAGAGCCCAACCGATGCGGGCCACGATGCCGATGACGACGAGCGCGCCGAGGACCACCGGAACCTCCGGGCCGAGCGCGAGGGCCGTCCCCTCCGACGCTGAGCGCATGGTGTCCTCGACGGCGCCCGAGACGAGGTCGATGGCCAGTCCGGGCTGTATCCCGAGTACCACGACGAGCGCGGCGAGCGGGGTCAGGGTCAGGATCTCCGTCGGCGAGATGTCGGTCAGGTGGTGACCGAGACCCTTGAGGAAATCGGACATCTCACCGAAGAAGATCCGCTGGTACATGTACAGCA
>CAYNGM010000133.1:0-6272 GCA_964396565.1 uncultured Anaerolineaceae bacterium
TGAAACCGGACGCGGCGGTCGAGGGAATCCTGCACCGCGGGGTGGCTACCCTGGTCAGCGTAAAGTGGATCGGATCAAACGCGGTCGAGGTCACGTACAAGAAAGCCGCCGGCGCCCTCGGCAGCCAGCTTCTGTATCGCGACGACGAACCCCGCATTCAGTTGGTCCGCGAAGGGCGGCCGTGGAGTTTCGACGCCGACGGTTCCCTGTTCCGGCTGGTGTCCGAGGCCTACCGGATTCACCTGGCCTACCTGTTTGATCCGTTACTTGCCGTCCACACGTCGATGGTCGCGTCGAGGACGGCCTTCTGCACATCCGGCTTGGTGGCAAGCTCAGGGACGGCCTTGTACGTGGCATCGAGACCAGCCTGCGGGTCGGCCGCGATGTCGTGCATCGCGCGCAGCGTCGCCTCGACGAAGGCGGCCAGCACATCGTGTTTGCCCTCGAGCGTGGCGTTGCCCGTGATCAGCCCGTTGCCCGGCAGGGGCACGATGTCATCGACACGCAGGACCGTTGCCGGCGTCCCGGACAACTCGAGCTGGACCGGCTCGTTGTTGGTGAACCCGGTCGCGGCATCGACTGCGCCAGCTGCCACGGCGGCACCCTGGCCGAAGTCAGGGTACTCGACGATCTCGACGTCGTCCGGGGTCAGGCCGGCCGACGAGAGCATCGCCTGGAGCATGATCCACGACGACCCGTAGCGACCCGGGATCCCGATCCGCTTGCCCTTGAGGTCGGCCGGCGTCTTGATGCCGGACGAGGCCTTGGTGAAGACGATCGACGGGAACTTGCCGTAGATGGTCGCGACGTAGGTTATCGGGATGCCCTGGCTGACCGCCGGGATGACGCTGGTGCCGTCGGCGAGGCCGATATCGATCGAGCCCTGACCGATGAGCGGCACCATGTCCGGGTCGATCTTGTTCTGGATGGTCACGTCGAGGCCGGCGTCGCGGTAGTAGCCCGCCTCGTCGGCGAGATAGAACGGCGCGAACTGCACGCTCGGGGTGAACCCGAGACCGACGGTCAGTGGGTACAGCTCGCCCTCGGCCGGATCGGTCGGCTCGGCCGACGCGGCTGATGGAGCGGTCGTCGGGCCGGTCGATGAGCCGGTAGCGGCGGATGGACTGGTAGCCGCGCCCGACGGCAGCGAGGGTGTCGCTGAGCCTGATCCGCAGCCGCTGGCGACGATGGCGAGGGCAACCGCCGCCACCAGCGACGTGATGCGGGACCGTGGACGAACTGACATGGGGACCTCCGGTGTGCCTGGGCTAGCGGGCGCCGACCAGTCGGCGCTCGATGAGGACGACGAGGAGATAGAGGACGATGCCGAGTGCGGCGATCGTCAGCAGGGTGGCGAACATCAGCGGGATGTCGAACAGCGATCCGCGCGCGAGGTTGATCAGGATCCCCAGACCGCGCTCTGCTCCTGCCCACTCGCCGACGATGGCGCCGACGACGGCGAGCGTCACGCCCACCCGAAAGCCCCCGAGGATCGATGGCAGCGCCCCCGGGATCTCGATGGTCAGGAGTCGCTGACGCGGTGTCGCCCGGAGCGCCCGACCGAGCTCGAGGAGCCGTCGATCGACCGAGCGGATGCCGACCATCGTGGCGATGGCGACCGGGAAGAACACGATCAGGGCACAGATGACGACCTTGCCCAGCAGCCCCGGCCCGAACCACAGCGCGATCAGCGGGGCGAGGGCGAGGATCGGGGTCGCCTGGGCCGCGACGAGATAAGGGGAGAGCATCCGCTCGACCAGTGGGCTGCGCGCCAGGGCATAGCCGGCCACGAGTGCCAGTGTCGTCCCGACCGCGAAGCCAAGGATGACCTCGATGAGGGTCGCGATCAGATGGGGTTCGATGGTGCCGTCGCGCCAGGCCGTCCACCAACGGGTGCTGACCTCGAGCGGGGTGGGCAGGATGAACGGCGGGAAGCCGCTGATGTTGACGACCAGCTGCCAGACGAGCACGAAGACGGCCACGGCGGCCACGACCGAAAGGATGGCGCCGCGTCCGATCCGGCTCACGAGGCGACCGCCAGGGTGCTCACGAGGGTGCCACGATGCCGCCGCCCAACGCGCTCACGAGGCGACCGCCAGGGTGCCGGCGCCGGACTCGTCATCGCCCTCACCCAGGTGTCGGCGCACCTCACGCGCGGTTCGGGAGACGACCGCATCGTCGAGGTCCGCGATCGACCGAGGTCGACCCAGCTCGACCGGGATGTCGGCGACGACCCGACCCGGTCGCGGTGAGAGGACGATGATCCGATCGGCCACGATGATCGCCTCGGCGATGCTGTGGGTGACGAGGACGATCGTGCTCGCGGCACGCTCCCAGAGACGAAGCAGTTCCAGGTCGAACCGTTCACGACTCAAGGCGTCGAGCGCGCTGAACGGCTCGTCGAGCAGCAGCACACCCGGCTGGAGGGCGAGTGCCCTGGCCAGAGCCACCCGCTGGCTCGTCCCGCCGGACAGCTCCGCGGGCCGATTGCGGATCACGGAGCGATCGAGCGCCACCAGTTCGACCAGCTCGGCCAGACGGGTCGCGCGTCGCTCGGCGGACCAGCCGGCGAGCTCGAGCGGGTAGGTGATGTTGTCCGCAGCCGAGCGCCAGGGCAGGAGCCTCGGCTCCTGGAAGACGAGCCCGATCCGCGGGTCCGGGCCGATGATCCTGTCGCCGTCAAGGGTGATGGTGCCGTCGGAGGGCTCGATCAGACCTGCCATCGCCCGCAACAGGGTGGACTTGCCGCAGCCATTTGGTCCGATGAGGGCGACGACGCCGCCACCGGGCAGGAGGAGGTCGATGCCGTCGAGGACCGGCAGGGTGCCGCCGCCACGGACCGGGAAGCCGATCCGAACCCCGTCGGCCCGGATGGTGCCCGCGGCACTCACGACGCGCCCGCTTCGACCGGTCGGAGGCGCCCCACGATGGGCGCGACGGCCGGATACAGCTCGACATAGGCGCGGAACGCGCGCTCATACGTTTCGGCATGCTCCGGACGGGGCGCGAGCTCGCGCTCGATCCGGGTCATGGCCCCGATCGCCTCACGCAGGTCGCGATATGCCCCGACCGCTACCGCCCCGAGCATCGCCGACCCCAGGACCGCCGTCTCGAGGACGGCCGGCACGAGCACCCGGAAACCAGTGACGTCGGCCTTGATCTGATTCCAGAGGTCACTGCGGGCTGGTCCCCCACACGCGCGCATCGCGGTCACGGTCACACCCGCCTCGCGCATCGGCTCGGCGACATGCCGGATGGCGAAGGCACTCGCCTCCAGGATCGCCCGCGTCACGTGCCCCCGACCATGGGTCAGCCGCAGTCCCGCGAGCAGGCCCGTCGCGCCCGGGTCCCAGAGCGGCGATCGTTCGCCGGCGAGATAGGGCAGGAATACGAGTCCGTCCGCGCCCGGCGGTATCTCCGCCGCCTCATCGATGAGCCGCTCGGTGGCCATCGCGCCGTCCACGATGTCATCGCGGAACCAGTCGAGCGCCCGTCCGGTCGCCGCCATCGCGGCGCCCACGCTGTAGCGACCCTCCAGCGGTGCCGCCGAGACGAATGCACCGCGAACCTCGACCGGCTCGTTCCAGTACACGCCGAACCCGCCGGCCGAGCCACCCGGGTCGTAGGCGTCGCCGGGCTCGAGCAATCCGGCGCCGAGATAGCTTGCGAAGGCGTCGTTCGTGCCGCCGGCGACCGGGATACCGGCACGCAACCCGAGCGCATCGGCCGCGGTCTCGGTCAGCCGTCCGACCCTCGCACCCATCATCCCTCCCGGCGGCCGCCTGTCCACGCGCAGACCGGTCGCCTCCGCGACCCGGGCGCGATCGGGATCGTCCTGGTGGGCGACCAGCGGCGCGACCGCCTCGCCGGTCAGCCGAAATGCCAGCCACTCCCACGTCGTCAGATACCAGCTCGTCCGTGCCGCCGCGTCCGGCTCGTGGCGTTCCATCCAGAGCGCCGCCGGGAGCGGTCCGAGACTCCAGCCACGGATACCCGTCGCTGCCTCGAGCTCGCCCGCCTCGGCACGAGCGCGGGTGTCCAGGAATGTGATCGCCGGTCGCGTCGCTTCGCCCCGTGCGTCGACGGGAGTGAGTGTCGGTCCGTGGCCGTCAACGCCGATCGCGACGATCTCAGGATGATCCGCCCGGTCGGTCCGATAGAGGGCCCGGACCGCGCCCACGACCGCCGACCACCACGAGCCTGGATCCTGCTCGGCGCGGCCCGCCACACCCGATACCTCCAGTGGATAGCCGGCCCGGCCGATGCCCAGCAGCCGTCCATCGAGACCCACCAGGCCCGCCTTGACCTCGGTGGTGCCGAGATCGATCCCGAGGATCGCCTCGGTCATCGCGAGGTCACCCGTCGACGCCGCGGCGTCGCCCGATCAAGCCCGACGACCGCCTCCGCCGTCGCGACATCGGTGATGAGGACGCGCAGGGTCCCGGTCCGCAGCGCACCGAGGATCGGTCCGACCTTGCGCTCGCCGGAGCCGACCCCGATCGACATCGGGACGCGCCCGAGTCGGCGCGCGTCGAAGGCCAGCGTGCGCTCACGGAGTTCCGGACAGACGAAGCGTCCGTCGATGTCGAAGGGCGCGATCAGCATCTCGCCGACCGCTCCGGCCTCCGCCAGCCGGTCCATGATCGGCCGGCCGACCGCCGCGCTGGTCCACGACGGCCCACCGATGCCGACCAGCGCGACATCGAGGTGGTCCCACAGGTCGCGCACGGTGCGGACTCCGGCATGGGCCTCCAGCGCGCGCTTGGTCGCGGCGTCGTCGAGCAGGCCTGGGGCCATCAGACCACGCGACTGCGCATCAAAGGCGTCGGCGATCCGGCGGAACGGCTCACGTTCCGGACCCGGTGACCAGTAGCCGCCGGTCAATGGGACGAGCGTGGCATCGATCGGGGTCACGTCGTCATCGAGCGCCTCGGCGATGGCCCCGACCGATGCACCATCACCGATCCCCACGACCGCTCCCTCACGGACCACGCCGCGCAGCATCTGCGCCCCCAGTCGACCGACCATCCGACGGGTCAGGTGTTCCGGTCCGGCGATGGACGGGGCGAGATGGACGGCGGCCAGTCCGAACCGCTCGCGCAGGACGTCCGCCGCGGGCGACTCGACCGCGGTCCGATCCACGATACGTATCTCGACGATACCCTCGGCGCGGGCTCGCTTGAGCAGACGGCTTACCTGCGGCCGGGTCACGCCGAGCTGTTCCGCGATGGCGTGCTGCGTCTCGCCGAGCTCGTAGTAGAGCCGGCTCGCGCGCACCAGCTGGTCGAACTCGGTCACGCGTGAAAGTCGTTGTGCACAAACGTATCGTGCAGATGTGCAGGGGTCACCGCGGCATCATCGGGTGCGCCGGCACGCGCTGTCAAATCAGCGCTGAGGATGTACCACCAGTGATCCCGGGATGTCCGCCCGGTCGTCAGGAAGTCCGGCCGAGGATCTCCTGAAGCATTCGGTTGAACTTCGGTTCGTCGGCGTCGATCGCGAAGTGGACGTTGGGGGGTCGATCGGTCCGTGATCGGAAGTCGCACACCGTTCGCCCGACGGACAGCTCCGCACGGACCTCCACGTCGACCGGGATGAACTCGGTCGTCAGGATGCTCGGATCGATGATCGCGCAGACCGCCAGCGCGTCGTGCACGGGAGCCGCGCCGGCGCGATGCGGCATCGGCTGTGTCGCGTCATAGCCGTCGATCCGCTGCAGGATGAAGCGAGCGGCCGCCTCGCCGGCTGGTGTGCCGAGGTCGCGTAGTCGTTGGACGTCCTCGGTCGAGACCAGGGCTCGATGTGTGGCGTCGAGCGGAACCATCCGGATGGGTCTGCCACAGGCGACCACGATCCGGGCCGCCTCTGGATCAAGCCAGACGTTGAACTCGGCTGATGGCGTCAGGTTCCCGAGATGGTGGGCGCCGCCCATGATCACGATCTCCGGGATGGCGTCGACGATGTGCGGCTCCTTCTGGATGGCCATCGCGATGTTGGTCAAGGGCCCCACCGGGCACAGGACGATGTCGCCGTCCGACGCGAGATAGGTCTCGATCAGCCAGTCGACCGCATGTCCAGGCTGTAGCGTCGCGCCGTGCGACGCAGGCGGCAGGTCGAGCATGTCACCGTGGATGCGTTCGGCCATGCCGCGCGCGACCCGGGATCTGGCGATCGGCCGGTCCATGCCCCGATGGACGGGTATCTCCGGCCGACCGATCCAGTCGAACACACGCAGGGTGTTCTCGGTCGTGTAGTCGATGGTCGTGTTGCCG
>CAYNGM010000134.1:0-6261 GCA_964396565.1 uncultured Anaerolineaceae bacterium
AGTCCACGATGCCGGTGATCCGTCCGGCTTCGTCGGTCAGGGCGTTGTCGCTGGTGAAGTCTCCATGGACCACCTGGGCTCGCAGGGAAGGCCAGGCTGGCGCGACGACAGCGTCGTAGCGATCGAGCGCGCGTTCGACGAGGGCGCGGTGCTCCCTGGCGCGGACGGTCGCCACGAGACCCCGGGTCCGCGACGCATGCTGGACGTCCCAGAGCATGGTCCGCGCAGCCGCTGGATGGAAGAAGCCGCGAAGGGCACGGCCCAGACGGGCCGTCGTCTCGCCCCAGCCGATCAGGGCCGCGTCGGACAGACCGCGTGGATCGATGCGCCCGCGACCGGGCAGGATGTCGTACAGGCGGACGTGATGCGACCCATCGCCATCCGCGATGGTCGCCCGGTACGCTTCCGGGCCGGCATCGTCGCCCGACCCCGGGACACGCCACGGGAGCGCGAGCGGCAGCCCACCATCGACTCCTGATGCGTGGATCACGGCCATGGCTTCCATATCGAGCGTCGCCGGGTCTTCCGCGGCGTTCGACAACTTCATCACGGCCAGCGGTCGGTCCGCCGAGTCGAGCAACAGGAACGTCTGGTCGCGCTCGCTGCCGAGGTCGCGCGCCGCGGTCGCCCTCAGCGCGAAGGTCCGGGCGGCGATGTCGAGTACGGCGGTCTCGTCGAAGTCGGGTGGCGGGGCCGTCAGGACGGCATCGAAGTCGGTCGGGATGGCCATGCTGGGCGTGATGGTAATCGGCCGGGGACGTCAGATCGGCCGGGGACGTCAGATCGGCCGGGGATGGTGGGTCGGTCCGCTAGAATGCGCCGACCAGCCCATCGATCGCGGTCCCGCCGGCGCCCCTGCGCTCGCGGTCTGACCCAGGAGCCCGATACGACATGATCAGCACCGGTGAACTCAAGAAGGGCGTTGCCATCGAGCTTGATGGCGACCTCTGGCAGATCCTCGACTACCACCACATCAAGATGGGCCGTGGTTCGGCCCAGGTCCGGATCACCCTGCGCAACATCAAGCGCGGCCAGACCATCGAGCGCTCGTTCCAGGCCGGGACGAAGTGGCCGCGTGCCTCGATGGAGAAGCGCCCAGTCCAGTTCCTGTATCGCGACGGCGACGACTTCCACTTCATGGACACCGACACCTACGACCAGTTCATGCTGACCGGCGATTCGCTGGGCGAGACCGCGCTGTACCTCAAGGACGGCATGACCCTTGACCGGACGAGCTATCAGGGCGAGACGATCGGTGTCGAGCTGCCGGTCACGGTCGACCTCGCGGTGACCGACACGGAGCCGGGCTTCGCCGGCGATACCCAGTCAGGAGCGCGCAAGCCGGCGACGCTCGAGACCGGGCTGGTCGTCCAGGTGCCGATCTTCGTCGAGGTCGGCGACACGCTGCGCATCGATACCCGGAACGGGGAGTACCAGACAAGGGTCTGACCGGCGCGCCGGGACTGCGCGAGGTCGAGGTCGGATGCCGATGGACCGACGGTCCGAGCCGCCCGACTGGGCGCTGCCCGGCTGGTCCGATCTCGAGGCACTCGACGACGAGGATGGTCACGGCCACGATCGTCCGGCTCGCCCTGCGTCGAGCGAAGCGCGTGTCCCGGGGACGTTCGGGCTGCGCATCCTGGGCGTCAGCGAGGTCACCCGGGCCGTGCGCGGCGCCATCAGGGCAGAGCCGGGCCTGACCGATGTCTGGGTCGAGGGCGAGGTCGGACGGGTCACCGTGTCGTCCGCGGGACATGCCTACTTCGCCCTCAAGGACGCCCGCAACCAGCTCGGGTGCGTCTGGTTCCGCGACGACCGGCTAAGGTCGGCCTTCGAGGCGCAGGCCGGTCTGCGTGTCGTCGCCCACGGTCGGATCGACCTGTTCGAGCCCCAGGGTGCGCTCCAGCTGTACGTGGATTCCCTGCAGCCCGCGGGAGTCGGAGACCTTGCCCTCCGGTTCGAGGCGCTCAAGGCGAAGCTCGCAGATGAGGGTCTGTTCGACCAGGGGCGCAAGCGCGCCCTGCCCGTCCGTCCCCGGGTCATCGCCGTGGTCACCAGCCCGACCGGGGCAGTGTGGCGGGACATCTGCCACGTGCTGGCACGGCGCTGGCCGCTGGCCCGAGTGATCCTGGTCGCATCCAAGGTCCAGGGCGAGGATGCACCGGCGAGCCTGGTCGCGGGTCTGGGTCGGGTGGCGCGCTGGATCGAGACGTGCGAGCGCGACGGCCGCCCCGGTGACGCACCGGCGGTGACCATCGTCGCCCGGGGCGGCGGTTCCCTGGAGGACCTCTGGGCGTTCAACGACGAGCGCGTCGTGCGGGCGGTCGTGGTCCATCCGGTGCCGGTCGTCACGGGCATCGGGCACGAGGTGGACGTGACCCTGACCGACTTCGCGGCCGATGTCCGGGCGCCGACGCCGTCCGCGGCCGCGGAGCTCGTGGTTCCCGACCGGGCGGACCTGCTGGCCGCCATCGCCGGCGGAGGGAGACGTCTCGACGCCGGGGTTGCTCGTCGTCTGGCCGCCGCCGGACAGGTCCTGGGCGTGGAACAGCGGGCACTCGTGCACCTCCACCCGGCCTCCGGGCTCGCCACCTCGCGCGAGCGGGTAGGGCTCCTTGTCGACCGCGGGACCCGGGCGATCAGCGTTCGCATGGCGACCGATCGCGCGCGCCTGGGGCGCCACGATGGCCTTGCGGCATCGGCCGCCGGACGCGTCGCCGTCGCTCGTTCGGCGCTGGTGGCGACGGCCGGAGCGCTGACGGTGCTTGGGCCGCAGGCGACCCTCGACCGGG
This sequence comes from uncultured Anaerolineaceae bacterium, assembly GCA_964396565.1. Lineage (GTDB taxonomy): Bacteria > Chloroflexota > Limnocylindria > Limnocylindrales > CSP1-4 > SPCO01. The sequence goes on from CAYNGM010000134.1 coordinate 2,793, forward strand.
GCTACGCCATCGTTCGTCGCGGAGCCGACGGGGCCATCGTCCGAGCCGCCGCAGAGGTCCCCCCCGGCACTGCGTTGCGCATCCGGGTGGCCCACGGTGACGTCGCTGCGACGGTCGACGGACCGGCCTGATGCCCGTCATCGAGATCGCCGTGGTGCTGGGCGTCGCCGGTCTGATCGCCCTGCTCGGCGTACGCATCGGTATGCTGGTCGCACCGTGGGTGGGACGCCACGGCGGCGTCGATGATGAGGAGAGCAGTGGATCCGATTGAGACTTCGCCGGCTGCGCCGTCATCGATCGGACCGGCCATCGACGAGCTGTCGTTCGACGACGCGCTGGCTGAGCTCCAGCGGACGGTCGCCGAACTCGAGGCCGGGGGCCAGCCGCTTGAGGTCGCCATCGCGCTGTACGAGCGGGGTGTCCTCCTCCAGGCGCGCTGCGAGCGCCTCCTGACCGACGCCGAACTGCGTGTCCAGCAGCTCGTTGCGCGGGCGGGCGGCGCCCTTGAGACCCGCGACGTCGAGAGCCTCGACGAGGGCTGACCGTCGAAACTCGCGACCCACTGCGGACAGGTTTACACTGGCGGCCCCTCGACCCGACCAACGGAGACCAGATCACGACCGTGCCCCTGCTAGCCGACCTCCAGGATCCATCCGACCTGCGCGGCATGTCCGACGCCCGTCTGGCTGAACTCGCTGCTGAGATCCGCGAGACCATCATTCGGACCGTGGCTGTCACGGGCGGGCATCTTGGGTCATCGCTCGGTGTCGTCGAGCTCACGATCGCCCTGCATCGCCTGCTCGAGTCGCCCCGCGACAAGATCATCTGGGATACCGGGCACCAGGCCTACCCGCACAAGCTGTTGACGGGTCGCCTGGAGCGTTTCGACACGCTCCGCTCGCTCGACGGCGTCGGCGGGTTCCCGCGTCGCTCGGAGTCCGACCATGACGTCTTCGATGGAGGGCATGCCGGGACCGGGCTGTCCATCGCCGAGGGACTTGCCGCGGCGCGCGACCTGCGTCACGGCCTTGAGCGGATCGCGGTGGTCGTCGGCGATGCTGCCTTGATGAGTGGGCTGTCGCTCGAGGCACTCAACGACATCGGCCAGCGCAAGACCCAGATGCTCATCGTGGTCAACGACAACGAGATGTCGATCTCACCGACGGTCGGGGCCGTGTCCAAGTACCTGTCCCAGATCAAGTTGTCCGGGGCGTGGCGCCAGAGCAAGGGCGCCTACGACCGGGCGATCGAACGAGTCCCGCTGATCGGATCCACGCTCCTCGAATGGTCTCGCCGGATGCGTGGTGCGGTCGTCCGGTTCGCCCAGCCGGGTCAGCTGTTCGAGGACCTGGGCCTTACGTACATCGGGGTCGTCCCGGGCCACGACATGCACGCGCTGCTCGAGACGCTCGAGGCGGCCCTCGCCATGCCCGGTCCGACCATCGTCCACGTGAGGACCCAGAAGGGACGTGGCTATCGACCGGCGGAGGCTGACCAGGAGTCATTCCATGGCGCGGCGCTCCCGCCGATGGCCCTGACGCCGAGGGTGGATGCCTACGATGGGATACGCGTCGATGGCGCCGTGCCGGCCGAGACCATCGCCGACGATGCCGTCGCGCCCCGCGCCGACGTCCGGGCCCCGGTTCGGAACCCGAACTACACGGCGGTGTTCGCGACCGAGCTGATCGAGCTCGCCCGCGCCGATCGACGCATCGTCGGGATCACCGCGGGGATGCCCACGGGTACCGGGATGTCGAAGTTCGCGGCGGCCTTCCCCGGGCGTGTCTTCGATGTCGGGATCGCGGAGCAGCACGCGGTCACGTTCGCGACCGGTCTCGCACTCGGTGGCATGCGTCCCGTCGTCGCGCTGTACTCGACCTTCCTCCAGCGCGCGTTCGACCAGGTCGTCCACGATGTCTGCCAGAACGACGCAGCGGTGCTCCTGGCGGTGGATCGGGCCGGGCTGGTGGGTGAGGACGGCACGTCACACCAGGGCATGTTCACGATCGCTGCCCAGCGCCAGCTCCCGCACCTCGTCATCGCGTCGCCCAAGGACGAGCAGGAACTGCGTTCGCTGCTGCGGACCGCACTCGCCCAGGATCATCCCTTCGCGCTGCACTACCCGCGCGACGCGGGCTTCGGTCTTGCACCGGTCGAGCCGGAGGTCCTGCCCATCGGACGAGCCGAGACCCTGCGCGAGGGGTCGGACGTGCTGTTCGTCGGCTTCGGGCCGATCGTGTCCAGGGCGCTCGCAGCCGCGGACGAGCTGGCGGCCGAGGGCTGGAGTGTCGGGGTCATCAACGCCCGGTTCGCCAAGCCGCTCGACGGTCAGCTGATCCTCGACGCGATGCGCGGCAGCCAGCTGGTCGTGACCTTCGAGGAGAGCGTCGTGACCGGTGGCTTCGGGAGCGGGCTCCTTGAGCTTGTCGAGGAGGCGCGTCTCGCTGATCCGACGTATCGCTCGATCCCGGTCCATGTCATCGGCATCCCCGGTGATCGTTTCGTTGACCACGGTTCGGTGGCCGACCTGCGCCGCATGCTCCGTCTCGATGCGCCGGGACTCGCCGCGCAGGTGCGCGAGGCTCTGGTGATCGCCCGGGCCACCCCGTCGGGGGCCACATCGGACGCTGTGTCGGGGACCACGTCGTCACCGGGGCACGGCGGGTCGACCGACCCGTCGTCAGAGGTCGGGGCGCGCTGAGGGTCCCTCGAGCAGGCGCTGTCGGGCGATCGTCAGACCGACCACCCTGGACACGACAAGGGCGACGTACATCAGCCCCGCGACCTGCTCGATCATCACGATCGATCGAGCATGGGCTCCCGACGGGATGATGTCGGACAGACCGACGCTGGTCAGGTTGGTGAATGACAGGAAGAGCATGTCGAACCAGCCCTGCGGGGTTATGACCGGAGCAGCGCCGGCGAACGAGCGTGGCCAGATGATCTCCACCGCCACGAACGTGTAGGCGAACGCCCACGCCACGACCGTGAAGGTGGCGCCCGTCGCCCACAGCTCGTCGATGGTCACATGGCGGTCGTGGAACATGTAGCGGATGAGGGCGTAGCTCGTGTACCCGTAGAAGATGGCGAGGAGTATCGACGAGGCAAGCGCCGCCGGCACGTTGAGCGGGTCGGCGATCTCTATCACGGCCAATATGACCAGCGGGACACCGAGCACGACCGAGACCCAGGTCAGGGCTGGTGTGGACTGCACCGTGCGGACGGCTATGAACAGCACGACCAGGCCGAACGCCGAAAGCACCATGCGACCGAGCACGCCATCGAGGAACGGATAGACGAGGACGCCGATGAACTGGACGGTCAACAGCACCGCCGACGGGCGGCGCGCCAGGGGGGTCCAGATCGGCGGCATATCCCGAAGTGTAGAGGTGCCCGAGGAGCGAACGACCACAGCACGGTGCGGCGACCGATACTTGCTGGTGCAGCGCGGCGTGGCACGATACGGGCA
>CAYNGM010000135.1:0-6246 GCA_964396565.1 uncultured Anaerolineaceae bacterium
CTGCCCAAGAAGATGGCGCTCGAGCTGTTCAAGCCGTTCGTCATGCGCCAGCTCGTCGAGAAGGGCTTCGCCCACAACATCAAGAGCGCCAAGCGCATCGTCGAGCGTGTCCGGCCCGAGGTCTGGGACGTTCTCGAGGAAGTCATCAAGGACCACCCGGTCCTGCTCAACCGCGCCCCGACCCTCCATCGCCTCGGGATCCAGGCGTTCATGCCGGTCCTCGTCGAGGGCTCGGCCATCCAGATCCACCCGCTCGTGTGCACCGCCTTCAACGCCGACTTCGACGGCGACCAGATGGCGGTCCACGTGCCGCTCTCGACGGCCGCCCAGGACGAGGCGCGGACGATGATGCTCTCGACCGCCAACCTGCTGTCCCCCGCGGATGGCAGCCCGGTCGTGGCCCCGACCCAGGACATGGTCCTCGGCTGCTATTACCTGACCATGGACGCCACGACGCCGGCCAAGGCCAGGAAGGCAGTACGCAGCTTCGCGACGGAGGATGAGGCGATCCTCGCCTACCAGCTCCGCGAGAAGACCGCTGCCGAGCTGCACGAAGTCATCGACGTCGAGGTCCTGGCCTGGGATGCCGAGACCGGGCGCCTCGCCCCCGAGCGGCGGCGCACGACCATCGGTCGGGTGATCTTCAACCAGATCCTGCCGGACCAGCTGCGTTTCCACGACAAGGTCATGAAGCGCAGCGACCTCAAGGAGCTTGTGGACCAGTGCTACCGCGACCTCGGTCCGGACGAGACCGCCCACCTCGTTGACGGCATCAAGAGCGTCGGCTTCGAGTTCGCGACCCGTGGTGGCATGACCATCGGACTGTTCGACATCGAGATCCCCAAGGACAAGGCGGCGCGCCTGACTGCTGCCGACGACAGCGTGGCGGATATCGACCGCCAGTTCCAGCGCGGCCTGATCACCGAGGACGAGCGCTACGAGCAGGTCGTCGGTGTCTGGCAGGAGACGACGGCACGGATGTCGGACGAGATGATGAAGTCGCTCGATCCGACCGGCCCGGTCACGATGATGACCGCGTCGGGCGCCCGCGGCAACAAGGGCAACATCGGCCAGCTCGGTGCGATGCGCGGCCTGATGGCCGACCCGTCGGGCCGGATCATCGATGTGCCGGTGCGCAGTAACTTCCGCGAGGGCATGACTGTCCTCGAGTACTTCATCAGCACCCATGGCGCCCGCAAGGGCCTCGCCGACACCGCCCTGCGCACGGCCGACTCCGGCTACCTCACCCGGCGTCTCGTGGACGTCGCCCAGGACGTCATCACCCGTGACGACGACTGCGGCACGGAGGAGGGGAGCTGGATCATCCGCTCCGAGTCGAGCGAGGAGAAGGGCGCCTTCCAGCGCCGACTCGTCGGCCGGCTCGCTGCGGCGCCGCTGCCCGACCCGACGGCCAAGGTCAAGAAGGGCGAGGAGCCGCCGCTCCTCGTCGATCGCAACGAGATGATCGGCGAGGAGATCGCTGCCCGCATCGATGATGCCGGGATCGACGAGGTCCTCGTCCGTTCACCCCTTACCTGCGAGGCGCGCTATGGCGTATGCCGGGCGTGCTATGGCCGCAACCTCGCCACGGGCGAGATGGTCGCGGCAGGTGAGGCAGTCGGCATCATCGCCGCCCAGTCGATCGGTGAGCCCGGTACCCAGCTGACCATGCGGACGTTCCACACCGGCGGCGTCGCAGGGCTGGACATCACCGCCGGTCTGCCGCGCGTCGAGGAGCTGTTCGAGGCCCGCATCCCCAAGGGCAAGGCCGAGATCAGCCACATCGACGGCATCGTCGAGGTCATCCGCGGCGACGGCCTGACCAAGGTCAAGGTCGTCTCGACGGAGGTCTACGACACGTCCCTCGCGGTGCCCAGGGACGCCGAGCAGCTCGCCGCGCCAGGAGATGCCGTGGTTCTCGGCCAGGTCATCGCACGGGGCGATGTCGACGGGGCGACGAGCGACGTCACGGCCCCGGTGGCCGGGTTCCTGGTCACGGTCGACGGCGGTCTGGCCGTGCGCGCCGAGGACGTCGTCGAGCGCGAGTACCTCATCCCGCACAACGCCAAGCTGCTGGTCGAGTCCGGCCAGGAGATCCGCGCCGGCGACGCCATCACCGATGGCCCGATCAACCCGCAGGAGTACCTCGACACGAGGGGCAAGGACGCTGTCCAGCGCTACCTGGTGAAGGAGGTCCAGAAGGTCTACAAGAGCCAGGGCGTCACCATCAACGACAAGCACATCGAGATCATCGTCCGGCAGATGCTCCGAAAGGTGCGCATCGACCAGCCGGGCGACGTCGACCTGCTCCCGACCGAGCTTGTCGATCGCCTCGAGTTCGAGGAGGCCAACAACCGGGTCCTGGCCGAGGGCGGCGAGCCGTCCACTGCCCAGACCGTGCTGCTGGGCGTGACCAAGGCATCGCTCAACACCTCGTCGTTCCTCGCCGCGGCGTCCTTCCAGGAGACGACCCGGGTGCTCACCGAGGCCGCCATCAACGGCGCCAAGGACCACCTGATCGGGCTCAAGGAGAACGTCATCATCGGCAAGCTCATCCCGGCCGGGTCCGGGGCGCCAGCCAACGTCGCCGCCCGCAAGGCGCGCGAGCGGCAGGCCGCCCTCGAGGCACTGGCCGGCGAGGCCATCGAGGGCCTCGGCGAGGCCGAGTACAACCCGTTCCTCGAGGACGGGGAGGATAGGCCGGCGGATGACGGGGCGGCCGACCTCGCCCTGGCGGCGACGATCGCCGATCGCGACCCCGACGACACCGACGAGGCCGATGATGTCAACCCGTTCCTGGCCGATGCCCCGGCCCGGACCGAGGACGACGCCGAGCACAATCCGTTCCTCGCCGATGCGGCCGAGACCGAGAAGGAGGATGCGCCGGCCTGACCGTCGCCCATCTCACCACGACCGCCAGTGACCCCGGGGTGACCCGGGGTCACGTCATGTCTGCGGGGCCGGCCGGTTCGTTTGACACTGATTCGCGCCCGCCGATATACTCCGCCTTCGTGGCCTCGGAGGGGGTCCGCCTTCGGCGCGTGCGCCTGAAGGAGCAAGTCCGTTCAACACACCAGCGGTCCGGCCGGTCTGCCCCTCGGGGCGAGCGATCGGCGACATCCCAGGACCCGATCCGTGGCCGGTGACGGCCGCGACCGACTCTGACAGGAACCGAAAGGAGCAGCGTCTTCGTGCCGACGATCAGCCAGCTCGTGCGTCACGGCCGGCAGCGCAAGGTCCAGAAGATCAAGGCGCCCGCCATGCGCAAGAACTGGAACAGCCTGCGGCGCCGCCAGGTGTCGATCCCCGGTGCCCCCCAGAAGCGGGGGGTCTGCCTGCAGGTCCGGACGATGACGCCCAAGAAGCCGAACTCGGCCCTGCGCAAGATCGCCCGCGTGCGCCTGTCCAACCAGATGGAGGTCACGGCCTACATCCCGGGCATCGGTCACAACCTGCAGGAACACTCCGTGGTGCTGGTCCGCGGCGGCCGCGTCAAGGACCTCCCGTCGGTCAAGTACCACATCATCCGCGGCACACTCGATGCCGCCGGGGTGCGTGACCGCAAGCAGGGGCGCAGCAAGTACGGCGCCAAGAGGGCGGCCAAGTAATGCCCCGTCGGACAAGCATCCCGCGCAAGACCAAGTACGAGACGGTTCCGGCCAACCGCATCACCGCGCGCTTCAGCGCGAAGCTGATGAAGGGCGGCAAGCAGAACCTCGCCGAGCGGATCCTCCGCCAGGCCCTCGCCCGGGCCGAGGCCCAGGCCGGTCGGCCCGGTCTCGAGATCCTCGAGGCAGCGATGCGCAACGCGACCCCCATCATCGAGGTCAAGCCGCGCCGCGTCGGTGGCGCCACCTATCAGGTCCCGGTCGAGATCCGCGGCGATCGCCGGCTGTCGCTTGGCGTCCGCTGGCTCGTCCAGTCCGCCCGCAAGCGCAACGGCAAGAGCATGAGCGAAAAGCTCGCCGCCGAGTTCGTCGATGCCATGAACGGGCTGGGCGCGGCCGTCAAGCGGCGCGAGGACACCCACAAGATGGCCGAGGCGAACCGCGCCTTCAGCCATTTCAAGTGGTAGCCGGGGGAGCGTAGGTCAGCGTGTCACGACAGGTACCCCTCGCCCGGACCCGGAACATCGGGATCATCGCGCACATCGACGCCGGCAAGACGACCGTCACCGAGCGGATCCTCTTCTACACCAAGAAGATCTACAAGATCGGCGAGGTGCACGAGGGTGCGGCCACGATGGACTGGATGCCCCAGGAGCAGGAGCGCGGCATCACCATCACGGCTGCCGCGACGACCGCGTTCTGGGGTGATCACCGTATCAACATCATCGATACGCCCGGGCACGTGGACTTCACTGTCGAGGTCGAGCGCAGCCTGCGTGTCCTCGACGGCGCGGTCGTCGTGTTCGATGGTGTGGCCGGTGTCGAGCCCCAGTCCGAGACGGTCTGGCGCCAGGCCGACCGCTACGGCGTGCCGCGCATCTGCTTCATCAACAAGCTCGACCGGACGGGTGCGGACTTCTGGCGCGATGTCGATTCGATCAAGGAACGCCTCGGCGCGAATGCCGTGCCGATCCAGATCCCGATCGGACGCGAGGACCAGTTCCAGGGCGTCATCGATCTGGTCGAGATGCAGGCCATCTACTACCGCGACGACCTCGGCAACAAGATCGACGTCGTGGACATCCCGGCCGACCTCCAGGCGGAGGCCGAGAAGCACCGCCACGTCCTGATCGAGGCGGTCGCCGAGATGGACGACGACCTGACCCACAAGTACCTCGAGGGCGAGCAGCTGACCGTCGCCGAGATCAAGCGCGGCCTGCGCCTCGGCACCCTGACCACCCGGATCATCCCGGTGCTGACCGGTTCGGCCCTGCGCAACAAGGGCATCCAGAAGATGCTCGATGCGGTCGTCGACTACCTGCCCTCGCCGCTGGACATCCCGCCGATGATCGGGGTCGATCCGCGCAGCGGCGCGGAGCTCGTCCGGACGGCCAGCGATGAGGAGCCGTTCAGCGCGCTGGTCTCGAAGATCGCCGCTGACCCGTTCGTCGGCAAGCTCGCCTTCTTCGGGGTCTACTCGGGCACCCTCAAGTCCGGTTCATACGTCCTCAACGCCACCAAGGGCAAGAAGGAGCGGATCGGGCGCATCCTGCTGATGCATGCCAACCACCGCGAGGAGATCGACCAGGTCTACGCCGGCGACATCGCTGCCGCGGTCGGCCTCAAGGACACCTTCACCGGCGACACCCTGACCGATCCCGACCACGCCATCATCCTCGAGTCGATGACCTTCCCCGAGCCGGTCATCGAGGTCAAGATCGAGCCCAAGACGAAGGCCGACCAGGACAAGCTGGCGATCGCCCTGCAGCGCCTCGCCGAGGAGGATCCGACCTTCCGCGTCCACACCGACCCGGAGTCGTCCGAGACCCTCATCGCCGGGATGGGCGAGCTCCATCTCGACGTCCTGGTGGACCGGATGGTCCGCGAGTTCAAGGTCGCCGCCAACATCGGCAAGCCGCAGGTCTCCTATCGCGAGACCATCCGGCGCGCCGCCGAGGGCAACGGTCGGTTCGTCCGCCAGACCGGCGGCAAGGGCCAGTACGGCCACGCCGTCATCAAGCTTGAGCCCCAGGAGAAGGGCGCCGGGTACGAGTTCGTCGACAAGATCGTCGGCGGCACCATCCCGCGTGAGTACATCAAGTCGGTCGACGCCGGCATCCGCGAGACCCTCGAAACGGGGATCTACGCCGGGTTCCCGGTCGTGGACGTCAAGGCCACCCTCTTCGACGGCTCGTACCACGAGGTCGACTCGTCCGAGATGGCCTTCAAGATCGCCGGTTCGATGGCCGTCAAGGACGCCTTCACAAAGGCCGACCCGACCATCCTCGAGCCGATCATGCGGGTCGAGGTGACCATGCCCGAGGAGTTCATGGGCGACGTCATCGGCGACCTCAACAGCCGTCGCGGCCAGATCGAGGGCATGGACTCCCGGACCGGGACCCAGGTCGTCCGGGCATTCGTGCCGCTGGCCCAGATGTTCGGATACGTCACCGACCTGCGCTCGATGTCGCAGGGCCGGGCGACGTCCTCGATGGAATTCAGCCACTACGCCGAGGTGCCAGGCAGCCTGGCCTCGGAACTCGTCCAGAAGTCCAAGGTCTAGGCAGGGAGCACACGATCAGATGGCCAAGAAGAAGTTCGAGCGCACCAAGCCGCACGTCAACATCGGCACGATCGG
>CAYNGM010000136.1:0-6237 GCA_964396565.1 uncultured Anaerolineaceae bacterium
GCCCCGGTCATCAAGGACTCCATCCCCAATGGCCAGGTCCAGATCAGCGCCGGCGGCATCGGCGGCTTCCCCGCCAAGGAGGCCAACGAGCTCGTCACGATCCTCAAGTTCGGGTCGCTGCCATTCCCGATCCAGGAGCTCTCCACGGAGCAGATCTCGGCGACCCTCGGGGAGACCTTCCTCAACCAGACCCTACTCGCCGGGCTTATCGGCGTCGGTCTGGTCATCCTGTTCATGATCCTGTACTACCGGATGCCGGGCCTCGTCGCCTCGTTCGCGCTCGTGTACTACACGATCGTGGTCATGGCCATCTTCCGGCTCATCCCGGTGACCCTGACCCTCGCCGGTATCGCCGGCTTCGTGCTCTCGATAGGCATGGCGGTGGACGCCAACATCCTGATCTTCGAGCGGATGAAGGAGGAGCTGCGCATCGGCAAGTCGCTGCCGGCGGCGGTCGAGGCGGGGTTCAACCGCGCCTGGAACTCCATCCTGGACTCGAACGTGTCGAGCCTCATCACGGCGACCATCCTGTACGCGTTCGGGTCGTCCACTATCCGCGGGTTCGCGCTCGTGCTCATCATCGGCGTCCTGACGTCGATGTTCAGCGCGATCGTCGTCACTCGCTCGATCATGCGGGTGATGGTCCGCCAGGGCTGGGCGCGCAAGGCGTCGCTATATAGCCTGCGCGAGGACGAGTTCATCGCCCAGGGCGCCACCCGTCCGTCCACTCGTCGCGCGGTGCGTGCGGATGCTTGATGTCATCGGCAAGCGCCGCTGGTTCTACCTCCTGTCGCTTGTCCTGACCATCCCGGGGCTGATCTTCATCCTCCTGACCCCGTTCACGACCTACGGTCTGCAGTTCACGATCGATTACACCGGCGGCACCCGCTGGGAGATCAAGTTCCAGGATCCGAGCGTCACGCCGGAACAAGTGGAGAAGGTCTTCGCTGCCAACGGCCTCGAGGCGTCGGCGATCCGTACGAGCACCGGCTACATCGAGATAAAGACGGAGCCGATCGGGCTCCAGGCTGCCCCCGCCGAGTCACCGGCGCCATCGGCGTCCGCTGGTGCTGGGGCGTCCGCTGGTGCTGGGGCATCCGCGAGCCCAGGAGCTTCGGCGAGTCCCGTAGCTTCGTCGAGCCCCGTACCGTCGGCGTCCGCGAGCCCCGGCTCATCCGCGAGCCCAGGGGCCTCGACGAGCCCCGCTCCCTCAACGAGCGCCACGCCCTCGGCATCACCATCAGCCGCGCCGATCGGCCAGACCGAACTGCCCACCGACGGCAAGCTCGGCGCCATGGTCACCGCCCTTGAGGATGAGCTCGGTCCGATCGAGTCGCAGGCGAGCCTGACCACGGTCGGCCCGGTGGTCAGCGCCGACCTGATCAACCAGGCCCTGGTCCTGATCCTCGTCGGGTCGCTCGGGATCATGGCATGGATCACCTATCGCTTCCGCGACTGGAAGTTCGGGGTGACCGCTCTCCTGGCACTACTCCACGACGTGATCGTCGTCGTCGGTGCCTTCGCCATCCTGGGGACCTTCTTCCACGTCGAGGTGGATGCCCTCTTCGTGACGGCCGTGCTCACGGTCATCGGTTTCTCGGTCCACGACACCATCGTCGTGTTCGATCGCGTGCGCGAAAACAAGGCGCGCCACATGGGAGAGCCGCTCGCCGACATCGTGAACCACTCCATCCTCCAGACCTTCGGTCGGTCGGTCACGACGAGCTTCACCGTCGCCATCACCCTGCTTGCCCTGTGGTTGTTCGGCGGATCGGCTATCAACGACTTCGTGCTGGCTCTGCTGATCGGCATCGTCTCGGGCACGTACTCGTCGATCTTCGTCGCCAGCCCGCTGGTCGTGGACTGGCATCTCTGGGAGGATCGACGACACGGCCGCCTCGCGGCGACGCGCACCCCGCGCCCACGCCGCGCCGCATCCTGACGCCCGGTCCGATCGGCGACGTGTCGGGACAAGGCTCCGATAAGCGGCGCGTGTCATCGTGACCGCCATGCTCCAGCCGCGCTTCCGCTGGTCGTTCCCCGACCCCGTCGTCATCGATCCCGGTATGCGCGCGGCTGCACGCAGCCGGAGCCTGACCGAGCGCATGACGGAGGTCCTGGTCAGTCGGGGCGTGGGTACGCCCGCCGACCTGAGCGCATGGTTCGCCGAGCCGCCCGATGGTCTCCACGATCCGCGACTGCTGCCCGATGCTGACGTCGCGCTGGCCCGGTTCAGGCTGGCGCGCGAGCGGGGCGAGAGGGTCCTCGTGTTCGGCGACTTCGACGCGGATGGGCTCGACGGCCTGGCCATCCTGACCCTCGCGCTGCGCCGCTTCGGTCTCGCCGTCGAGCCGTATGTGCCCGATCGGGCGGATGAGGGCCACGGCCTGTCCATCGCCGCCATCGAAGCCGCCGAGCGGGGCTCGATCAAGCTCATCGTCACCGTGGACTGCGGAACGAGTTCGGGGCCGGAGATCGCCGAGGCGGGCCGTCGGGGCATCGATGTCATCGTCACCGACCACCACCGGGTCCCGCCGGAGCTTCCACCAGCACTTGCCGTGGTCAACCCGCATCGGGCCGATTCGACCTACCCGGATCGCCGGCTGGCGGGCAGCGGGGTGGCCTTCAAGATCGCCGCGCTGATCCTCGCCGACGAACCCGGCGGGCCGGCGTTCGCCCTTGGTCTGGCGGATCTCGCCACCATCGGGACCGTCGCCGACGTGGCCCCGATCGTGGGGGAGAACCGGGCCATCGCGCGTCTCGGGCTGGCGGCGTTGCGCCGACCACGTCCGGGCATCGCGGCCCTGTTGGAGCGCGCCAGGGTCGCACCGGATGCGGTCGACCTCGACACGATCTCGTTCACCATCGCACCACGGCTCAACGCGGCCGGTCGGGTCGGGGAGGCCCTGGAGGCGGCTCATCTGCTCCTCGCGGACGATGCGGAGACCGCGGCGAGCCATGCCGCGGCGCTCGAGACCGCCAACCAGCTGCGGCGTGACCTGATGACCACCTCAGTCGCCGAGGCACGCGACCTCGTGTCGGCCTCGGACGATCGCCCGGCGACCATGGTCCATGGCCCGTGGTCGGTCGGCATCATCGGGCTCATCGCGGCGCGGCTGGCCGACGAGCACGGACGCCCCGCCGTGGTGGGGGCCGACCTCGGCGACACCATCCGTGGTTCGTGTCGCAGCGACGGCAGCCTTGACCTTGGTGGGGCGCTCGAGGCCTGTCGCGACCTGCTGACCCGTCACGGTGGTCACGCCGGAGCCGCCGGGTTCGAGTTGCCGACGGATAGTTGGCCCGCATTCGTCGAACGTTTCGAGTCGTTGGCAGCGGCCGTGGCGCCGACCGATCCGCGGCCGCAGCTTGGTATCGATCTCGCACTTCGGGCGATCGACGTGGACTATGACCTTTACCGCGAGCTGGCCGCACTTGCGCCATACGGACCGGGGAACCCGGAGCCGCTGGTCGCCGTGCTTGGCCTGACCGTGACCCGTGCCCGCATCGCCGGGTCGGATCACACCTCGCTCACGCTGCGACGGGATCGGGATGTCCTCGACGGCATCGCGTTCGGTCGCGCGGACATCGCCGCGTTGATCAGCGAGGGCGACCGTATCGATGTCGTAGCACGCGTCGCGAGCCGGAAGTTCGGTGGGTTCGAGTCGCTCCAGCTCGAGATCCGTGATGCCGCCCCGAGCGGAAGCCATCCGGGGGCGGCTGCCATCCTCGGTGCAGCCGATGGTGTCGCGCCCGGGTCACGTGTCGGGGTGCCGGTATGACGCGTCCGGTCAAGGCACGGCCGCCGCGGGCCAGCGACCCGTATGGCGTGGGGCCGGTCGGTTCGTGGATCGCTCCAGCCCTGGCCGTGATCGGGCTGGTCATCGTTGCGGTCGTCACCCTGAACCTGCTCCAGGGCGAGTTGCCCTTCGGTATCGGTGGCAACGGTGGTGGTGGCAACGGCGGCAATGGATCGGGAAACGGGGCGGGAGCGGACCGCACGCCCGCACCTTCGAACGTCGTGGTCGTGCCGCAGGAGGCGAAGTTCAAGGGATCGATGGTCTACGCCAAGGCCGGCAACGTGTGGATCCAGACCGACGCCGGCCCTCGGCAGTTGACCGACACCGGTGATGATTCGATGCCGTCGTTCTCGTCAGACGGCCAGTGGGTCTATTACATCCACACCGTGGCGGACAAGGGCAAGTGGCCGGTCAAGGGCCAGGTCGAGCAGTACACACCGCTCGACGTGCCGCAGCTGATGCGAGTCCGAGCCGACGGGAGCGGGGAGCCGGAGATGCTCGCCTCGGGCAAGTTCACCCGCGGCAACTACACCTATGCCTATTGGATCCGCCAACCGGTCCTGTCTCCGGATGGTTCGAAGATCGCGGTCATGTCGGATGCCCCGAACCCCGACCAGAGCACGGTCGTGCTTCAGTTGTTCGATACCGCAACCAGGAAGCTGTCCAGGGTCGACGTCGGGGTCAAGGGTGTGCTCGGCCACCAGGACCCGGAGTGGCGTCCGGACGGGCAGTACCTGCTCTATGTCCGCAACGGCCGCGACGGATCGCGCGGAGCGCCGGTGATAATGCGCTACAACATGGCCAAGGGGACCGTGAAGGAGATGACCGGGCCCGGCTATCTGCAGCCGTCCTATTCCCCGGATGGCAAGTACATCGCCGCGACCAAGACGTCGTCGCGCGGCTCCGATGTGGTCATCCTCGATGGGGGCAACGGCCGCGAGCTCATGCGCATCACCAACGATTCGTCTTCGTGGTCCCCGGTCTGGTCGCCGGCCGGTGACGGGATCGCCTTCCTGCATATCGACGGGCAGACGGTCGACCTTCGACTGGCCCGGCTGACCGGGACTGCACCGTCGTGGACGGTCGAGGACACGATCGACCTGACCGAGGTCTCCGGTCTCGATGCCGACTCCGGGCCGGACTGGTTCATCCCGGCCGACCAGCTGCCGCCGACTCCGCCACCGACGGTCGCTCCGTCCACGCCGGTCAGCAGCTCATCCGGTGCATCTGTCGCCCCGTCGTCGAGCGCCGCGCCGTGACACTCCCGGGATGACAAGCTCATACCTGGACCGACTTGCCGCCCGATCGGCGGCACGCGGGACCGTCCTGTGCCTCGGCCTGGACCCGGATCCAGCTGCCTTGCCGGATGGCTTCACCCGTGACCTCGACGGGCTGGAGCGCTTCACGACGCTCGTGCTAGAGGCTGCGCTGCCGTCGGTCGCGGCGGTGAAGCCGAACCTCGCCTTCTTCGAGGCGTTCGGGTCTGACGGCATGGCGGCACTCGAGAGGATCCGCTCGCGCATCCCGTCGGACGTCCCGGTCATCGCCGATGCCAAGCGCGGCGACATCGGGACCACGGCCGCCAGGCAGGCAGTGGCCCTGTTCGACGCCCTCGGGGCAGATGCGATCACCGTCAACCCCTATCTGGGTGCGGAGGCGATCGACCCGCTCCTCGAGCGCTCGGACCGCTACGCCTACGTCTTGTGCCGGACGTCCAACCCCGGGGCAGGGGAGCTCCAGGACCTCATCGTCGCCGCCGACGCGGATGACCCCGTCGCGATGCCGCAGGAGCGGCTTCACGAGCGGCTGGCCCGCCGCGCGGTCGGCTGGGGGCCGGGCGGGACGGTCGGGCTGGTCGTCGGCGCGACAGCACCCGATGAACTCACAAGGATCCGGTCGATCGCCCCCGGTCTTGGCTTCCTCGTACCGGGCGTGGGTGCCCAGGGTGGTGCGATAGAGCCGGTCCTGGCAGCCGGGCCAGCGACGGCTGCGCCGGCCGGTGGACGCCCCGGCGGGGGATTGGTCGTCAACGTCTCGCGCGGCATCACCGGCGCGGCGACGAACGACGGTCCGGGCGATCCATTCGAACGTGTCACGGAAGCCGCAGCCGACTGGGCGCGCCGACTCCCTGTGCTACCCTAGCCGGCGCGGCACCCCGTTCTTGGAGCCATCTCACCATGCCGACACCCGGACCTCTCGAACTGGTCATCATCCTGGTCATCGCCCTGCTCATCCTTGGCCCCGGCAAGCTGCCGGAGGTGGGCTCGGCACTCGGCAAGAGCATCCGTGAATTCCGCAAGGCGTCATCCGACATCCAGGAGTCGGTGAAGGTCGAGACATCGCCGATCCCGGCCGAAGCGCCGGCCGCAGCGGCCGCACCCGTGGCTGCCGTCGCGGCGGCACCCGCAGCGGTCGCTCCGTCAGTGGCCGCTCCCGCACC
>CAYNGM010000137.1:0-3292 GCA_964396565.1 uncultured Anaerolineaceae bacterium
TGCAGGCGGGCGGGACCAACCGGTCATCGAGACCGTGCAGGACGAGGGTCGGACACCCCAACCCGCCCGACGCCACGGCTCGGACCCGCGTCTGCTCGGCGAAGGCGGCGGCGCCCATCCTGGTGGTGCTCGACTTCACGCAACCCGGGTCGTCCACGGTCCTCGCCCCGACCGATGGATCGCGCGACAGCGTCGCCCCATCGATGTCGTTGGGGATGGACAGCGTCGGCGCCACGCGGCCCACGATCCTCGCAAGCGCGTGCTTCCAGCCTGGCAGGTCGTCATCGAGAGCCGGTGCCGAGAGGATCACAAGGTCGGGCTTCGGGCGTGGCGAGAAGCAGTAGCCGGCCACGATCAGCCCACCAAGCGAGTGGCCATAGAGGGCGACGGGTCGCCCGGTCGAGGTCGCCCGGACGGCGGCGAGACGTTCGGCCAGGTCGTCGTGGAACAGGCTCCATCGCTCGACGTCGCCGCGTCGGCCGGCGGAGCCACCCATGCCGCGATGGTCGTAGGCAAAGGCGTCGATCCCGGCTGCGGCCAGTTGGTCACCGACGTCCTCGTAGCGGCCGGAGTGCTCGCCCAGGCCGTGGACCAGCAGGACCGATGCCCACGGCGCCCCTGCCCAGGCACCACCGGCCTCCGCCTCATCGGCAGGCCAGTGGCGCGTCAGCAACTCGAGGCCGTCCGATGTGACGGTCGAGCCGACTATCGATGGCATGGGTCGAGCCTACGCGGTCCGTGGTCGGCGTGCGCATCTACCATGCGCCGATGAGTGCGTCGGCTGGCTGGATCGAGATCGGGGACCGATTCTACGTGCGTCGCTACGCGTTCTACGACCAGAACATCGGCCTCGTGCTGGGCCACGGCGCGGCGCTCGTCATCGATACCCGCTCCACCTACGGACAGGCGCGCGAGATCCTCGAGGACGTGCGCTCGGTGACGCGGGACCCCGTCACGGTGGTGTTTGACACGCACGGCCATTTCGACCACGTCTACGGCAATGCCGTCTTTCGACCGGCGGTCATCTGGGGTCACGAGGGCTGCATCCCGTTCATGCGGCGGACAGGGGAGACGCGCAAGGCGGAGATCGGTCGTGAGGAGCCCGGCCTCGTCGGGGATCTGGCCGAGGTCGTCATCGATCCGCCAGACCGGACCTTCGAGCGCCACGCGGTGATCGAGGTCGGCGGCCGGCCGGTCGAATTGCAGTTCCTCGGGCGCGGCCACACGGACCACGACGCGATCCTCACCGTGCCGGGCACCGACGTCGTGTGGGCCGGCGACCTCGTGGAGCAGGGCAACGTGCCGTTCTTCGGGGACGGATTCCCACTCGAGTGGCCGGATACCGCCGACGCGCTGGCGGACCTGGTCGTCCCGGGGACCGGGATCATCGTCCCAGGCCACGGGAGACATGGCGACCTTGCCTTCGCCCGGGCCCAGGCGTCCTCGTTTCGGGCTCTCGCGGATCTGGCACGGCGAGTCGTCGCCGGCGAGCTCACGATCGACGACGCGGTCGCCGCGCACCCGTTCCCGGACGATCCCCCAGAGCACGCGCGCCGCCCGCTCGAGCGCGCCATGACCCACCTTCGTGAGGACGAGGCAGGTGTTCTGGGCGAGGTGGATGCGGACCGCGATCTCGTGGACAGATAAGTTCAGGGCGAGGTGGATGCGGACCGCGATCTCGTGGACCCATAGAGATCCGCTGGATGTCGTCGACGGGACCCGATGACCGGACCCGATGTGGACGCGCCGCGGATCGTCTCGCCCGATCGCGCGGCACCCGTGTCCACCGGATCGCATCGCGTCCGCAGGAGGCCCTGCCGGAGAGCGGACCACCGGGTGGGTGAACGATCGATCGAACAGACGGGACCTCGTCGATCAATGGCGGGATGCGCCATCCGATCGTCAATTCACCCGTGCCGTGGGTGGTTCAGCGGACAAGGGTCGCCTCAAGACCCTGGACGGACGAGACCCGAGCCCTCGATCGACCGTTCGCCCCCCGGGTGGGTCACGACGGACTGGCCGGTGCGATATTCGGTGACCCGGAGGCGACACCTGGCGGAGGCGACACCGGGACGACACCGGCGACGACACCGGACGACGACGACACCGGCGACGGCGACACCGGGACGGCAACGGGCGGACGGCGTGACCAAGCCATGCGCTACCGGCCGGCGCGAAGATCGAATCCTTGGGGTTCGGATCCCGATCGTCAGGACGGGCTAGGCGTCTCCGACTCGGACCACCCAGCGGCCACGGGCCGCGCCGGCCAGGATCCCATCGAGCGCCACATCCAGCGACTCCAGGGTGACCTCCTGGACGTGCTCGCCGAGGGCGCGTGGCCGCAGGTCGGTCGCCAGTCGATCCCAGATGTGGCGGCGACGCGCGATCGGGACGTTGACCGAGTCCATCCCGAGCAGGGCAACACCGCGGAGGATGAACGGGAAGACCGTCGTGTCCAGCTTCGGTCCACCGGCGTTCCCGCTGGCCGCGACAGCCCCACCGATACGCAGGGTACGCAGGACATACGGCAGGGTGGCACCACCGACGGCATCGACCGCGCCGGCCCAACGCTCGGTCTCAAGCGGCTTCCCCTCGCCGGTGACCTCGTCCCTGCCAAGGATCCCGGCCGCCCCGAGCGCTCGCAGGCGATCGGCCTCGTCCGGTTTGCCGGTCGCCGCCCAGACCTCGTAGCCGCGATCGGCGAGGATGGCCAGAGCCGTCCCGCCGACCCCGCCACTCGCCCCGGTGACCAGCACCGGACCGTCGGATGGCGAGAGACCTCGGTCCTCGAGGGCCACGACCGACATGGCCGCGGTGAACCCGGCCGTGCCGATGGCCATCGCCTCGCGTGCGGACAGCCCTGGGGCGAGTGGCACGGTCCATTCGGCCGGCACCCGCTCGTACTCGGCGTAGCCGCCATGCCGGGACACCCCGAACTCGTAGCCGTGAGCCACGACGGTGGCTCCCGTCGGGATGGCCGGATCGGCGCTGGCGATGACCTCACCGGCCAGGTCGATACCAGGGATCAGCGGGCTGATCCGCGCCACCTTGCCGTCGATCCGCGTGGCCAGGCCGTCCTTGTAGTTGACGCTGGACCACGACACGCGGACCTCGATGCCGCCCGCCGGAAGATCGGCGGCGTGGAAGGCCTTGACGCCGCGAACGAGGACCGGCGTGCCGTCCGGTCCGTCGGTCTTCTCGGCGACATAGGCACGGAACGTTTCGGGGATCTGACTCATGACGGGGATGCTAGCGCGGAGACATCGGCGACGGGTGGCGTGTTGCGTTTCGG
>CAYNGM010000137.1:3392-6117 GCA_964396565.1 uncultured Anaerolineaceae bacterium
GACGGGTGGCGTGTTGCGTTTCGGTTGCGACGGTTGACGCCGGAGGCCCTCGTCCGGCAGGATGCGCGAGCGATGAACCACACCTGCGTGTCCTGGAACATGTGTATGCCCTGGCGGCCCCGCCGTGCGGAGGATGGGGTCTGAGGTAACGCGCATCCAGGACTGATCAGGGCGCGGGACCACAGACACAGGTCCCGGGGCCGCGGACTCCACGCCGGAGCCGCGGCTTTTCGTTTGTCCTCCGAACCACACGACGGGTGTCCGCCAGACAGCCGGCCCGACCCAGGGCCACCGGGACCGCACCATCCCACACCCTTATGACCGGAGTGACCAACGACATGGCTGAACTCGATCCCACCACCTTCCGACCCGAGACACGTGCCCTGCACAGCGGCCAGAAGGTCGATCCCGCGACCAACGCCCGCGCAGTCCCGATCTACGCGACGACCTCCTACGTCTTCGACGATGCCGCGCACGCGGCGCGACTGTTCGGGCTCCAGGAGTTCGGGAACATCTACACCCGGATCATGAACCCGACGACCGACGTCTTCGAGCAGCGCGTCGCGGCGCTCGAGGGCGGCGTGGCCGCCCTTGGCGTCGCCTCCGGGCAGGCCGCCGAGACCCTGTCCATCCTCAACCTCGCCCGCGCCGGCGACAACATCGTCGCGTCGTCATCGCTCTACGGCGGCACCTACAACCTGCTCACCCACACCCTGCCCAAGGTCGGGATCACGACCACCTACGTGGATGGCAGTGATCCGTCGGCCTTCGGACGGGCCATCAACGAGCGGACCAAGGCGGTCTATCTCGAGCTCATCGGCAACCCGAAGCTCGACGTCCACGACCTGGCCTCGATCGCCGATATCGCCCACGCCCGGGGCGTGCCGGTGATCGTGGACAACACCTTCGCCCCGCTCCTCGCCCAGCCGCTGGCCCACGGTGCCGACATCGTCATCCACAGTGCGACGAAGTGGATCGGCGGCCACGGTACCGCGATCGGCGGCGTCGTCGTGGACGGCGGAACCTTCGACTGGGCGACCAATCCGCGGTTCAAGGAGGACTTCGTCGATCCCGATCCGAGCTACCACGGGATCAGCTACACCGGCGCCTTCGGCAATCTCGCGTTCATCCTCAAGCTCCGCGTCCAGGGCCTGCGCGACCTTGGCGCAGCACTCAGCCCATTCAACGCGTTCCTGTTCCTGCAGGGCCTGGAGTCGCTGCCGCTGCGTATCGAGCGTCACAGCGAGAACGCGCTGGCGCTGGCACGCTGGCTGGAGACCCGACCGGAGGTCAGCTGGGTCTCGTACCCGGGTCTCGAGTCGCACCCCAGCCACAAGCAGGCGGTGAAATACCTGAAGGGCGGCTTCGGCGGGATCGTCACGTTCGGGGTCAAGGGCGGGGTAGATGCCGGCCAGCGACTCATCGACAACGTGCAGATCTTCTCGCTCCTGGCCAACGTCGGCGACGCCAAGTCGCTGATCATCCACCCTGCGTCGACGACCCACTCGCAGCTCGATCCGGAGGAGCAGCTGTCCACCGGCGTGACCCCGGACCTGATCCGCCTATCGGTCGGCCTCGAGCATATCGACGACCTCATCGCCGACCTCTCGCAAGCCCTCGAGGCAGCGGTAGGCACGGCGGCGCCCGACGATGCACTCGTCGGCGCGGCAGGGTGACCCTGGACGTCCCCACGGTCCGGCCGGCCGAACTTCCCGTGGCATCGTCCACGGGGAGCGGCCGGCTGCGGTCGGTATCGCTGGGGACCTTCACGCTCTCGAACGGGGCGACACTCCCCGAGCTGGTCGTCGCGTACCGCCACGACGGCCCGCCACCCGGCACGGCCCCGCAGGTCGTGGTGGTCCATGCCCTGACCGGCTCAGCCGATGCCGCCGGCGACTGGTGGGAGCCGCTGATCGGGCCCGGCCGGGCGCTGGACACGACGCGGGTCGGCGTGCTCTGTGCCAACCTCCTGGGCGGCCGCTATGGCACGACCGGACCGACGACGATCGAGCCCGGCACGGATGAGCCCTATGGTTCGCGGTTTCCAACGGTCACGACCCGTGACCAGGCAGCAGTGCTCTGGCTCCTCCTCGACGCGCTGGCCATCGGCGAGGTCGAGCTGGTGGTCGGAGGATCGCTCGGCGGGATGGTCGCGCTCGAGGTCGCCGTACAGCGACCCGCCGCCGTCCGCCACGTCATGCCGATAGCCGCCCCCGCGGCGACCGGACCACTCGCGGTCGCCTGGAACCACCTGCAGGTCGAACTGATCGATCGGCTGGGTCTCGATGGCCTGGCGCTGGCCCGGCAGTTGGCCATGACCACCTACCGGAGCGAGACGGACTTCGACGAGCGCTTCGGGAGGACGCGCGAGGACGACGGCGGCCTCGCCATCGTCAGCTACCTCGAGCACCAGGGGCGCAAGCTGGTGGACCGCTTCGATGCAGACACCTACCGGCTGCTGACGACGGCGATGGACCACCACGACATCGGCGAGGGCCGCGGTGGTCTCCGGGCTGCGCTTGATCGACTCGGGGAGGGCGGTGTGCGTCTGACCGGTGTCGGGATCGAGGATGACATCCTGTATGGGCCGGCACAGCTGCAGTCGCTGGTGGACGCCGCGCACGCGTCGGGGATCGCGGCCGGCTACAGGGAGATCCGTTCGACCAAGGGCCACGACGCGTTCCTCGTCGAATGGGGGCAGCTCACCGACCTGCTCCGGGAGGCG
>CAYNGM010000138.1:0-2257 GCA_964396565.1 uncultured Anaerolineaceae bacterium
CTGCACAAGTCCACCGCCTCGCGCCTTCTCGGCACCCTGCAGAAGCGTGGCCTGGTCGAGCAGGATGAGGAGACCGGCAAGTATCGGCTGGGCCTGGCCGTCATCCACCTGGCCGAGACCGCCGAGCGGACGCTCGACCTGCGCGGGATAGCCCTGCCTGCCCTCGAGGCCCTTGCTCGACTGACTCACGAGACGACCGGGCTGGGTGTGATCGACGGAGACTCGTTGCTGACCGTGGCCCAGGCTGACGGGCCCAGCCTGGTCGCCGTGGGTGATTGGACCGGTCGGGCCACCCCGCTCCACTGTGTCGCGTCGGGCAAGGTCCTGCTGTCGGCTCTTGCCGAGCGCGACGTCCTGCGCATCGTGCGTCGCGGCCTGGCCGCCTGCACCGAGCGAACCATCGTCGAGCTCGAACCGCTGCTCGAGGAGCTAGCACGGATCCGCCGACGAGGCTACGCGACGGCGATCGGGGAGTACGACCTGCGGCTGAGCGCAGTGGCCGCTCCGGTCCACGACTCACGCGGCGCCGTGATCGCGGCGGTGGATGTCTGGGGGCCCGCTTACCGGCTCACACCACAGCGCATCCCTGAGCTGGCGGTCATGGTGCGAGACACGGCCGCGGCCATCTCGGTCCGCCTGGGCGCCACCGCACCGGACCCAGCGAGCAGCGGGCCAATACCAGTAACTGCCTGACCGCAGGCCCCCGCGGGTCGATCAGAGCGGCACGGGCGCGACGTTAGGTACCCTAGCGCCGATGCCGGACTTCAGCGAGCCACCGCTCAGCGACCTGGCAAAGCTGTTCGAGGCCGAGGTCGTGCCGGTCGTCCTGATCGTCATCGCAGCGATGATCGCGATGTGGCTGGTCGGGGTCTTCGTCCGCGGAGTCGTCAAGACGCTCATCGACCGCGAGGCGACCGAGGGGACCGCCCAGGAACTGTCGGCGGTCGAGCTCAAGAAGCGGATGGACACGCTCGACGAGTTGGGTACCAACGTCATCCGCTTCTTCATCGGGGTGATCGCGGCCCTGATGGTGCTTGGCGAACTCGGTCTGAACATCGGTCCTGCCGTGGCCGGCCTCGGCGTGGTCGGGATCGCCGTCGGCTTTGGTGCCCAGACCCTGGTCCGCGATTACCTGAACGGTGCCCTCATCCTGATCGAGAATCAGTACGCCAAGGGCGACGTCGTCCGGCTGGCCGGTGTGGCCGGCACCGTCGAGGACTTCAGCCTGCGCCGGACCACCATCCGCGACATCGACGGCGTGGTCCACACGGTGCCCAACGGCGAGGTCAAGGTCGCCTCCAACCTGACCCGGGTCTGGGCGCGGATCAACCAGGATGTCACGGTCGCCTACGGCACCGACATCGACCGCGCCATCACCGTCGTCGATGGCGTCGGACGCGAGCTCGCGTCCGACCCGGTCTGGAAGCGGCGGATCCTCGAGGCTCCGCGCGTGGAACGTGTCGAGGCACTCGGCGAGTACGGGGTCACGCTCAAGATCCTGGGCTCCGTCCGGGCCACCGAGCAGTGGGCCGCCGGCGGGGAGTTCCGCAAGCGGCTGCTCGCCGCGCTCCAGGCCAATGGCATAGAGATCCCACGCCCGCAACGGGTCGTGCTCGCAGCGCACCCCGGTGGGATCAACGGCCCGGATGGCGAGACCGGCGGCGTCGCGACCGGACCGGACCAGGATGATCTCGCCGAGGACAGCGACTGATCCGGGCGCCCGTCGCTGCCCGCCGCCGGTCGTTCGGCCGGCGCGGTAGGATGACCCGGCCAGCCCAGACGTGTGAGGGAGCCTCGTGAGTCTCGACCCGAACCCATCGCGCACACCCGAGATCGAGAACCTCCTGGCCGAAGGTCGCACATTCGCGCCCAGCGAGGCATTCGCGGCCCAGGCGAACGTCGCCGCCGACCTGTACGAACGCGCCGCGGCCGACCCCGAGACTTTCTGGGCGCAGCTCGCCCGCGAACGGCTCGATTGGGCCGAGGACTTCCACACGACCCTCGAGTGGGACCTGCCGTTCGCCAAGTGGTTCGTCGGCGGCAAGCTCAACATCGCCTACAACTGCGTCGATCGGCATGTCGAGCGCGGGTTGGGCGACAAGGTGGCCTACCACTGGATCGGTGAGCCGGGTGACACCCGGACGATCACCTACGCCGATCTCCAGCGCGAGGTCAGCCGGGCCGCCAACGCCCTTCTCGAACTCGGCATCACGACCGGTGATCGCGTCGCGATCTACATGCCGATGATCCCCGAGCT
>CAYNGM010000138.1:2357-6090 GCA_964396565.1 uncultured Anaerolineaceae bacterium
CGGCTCGGCGACGCACTCGAGGGCGGTACGGTCATGCACGACGGCCGTGACCTGTGGTGGCACGACATCGTGGACCGCCAATCCGAGCACAACGATCCCGTGGCGGTCGACAGCGAGCACCTGCTCTACCTGCTCTACACGTCAGGGACCACGGCAAAGCCCAAGGGCATCATCCACACCACCGCCGGCTACCTGTTGGGCACGAGCTACACCCACGAGACGATCTTCGACATCAAGCCCGACGACGTGTACTGGTGTGCCGCCGATGTCGGCTGGGTCACCGGCCACAGCTACATCGTCTATGGGCCGTTGGCCAACGCCACGACCGGCGTCCTCTACGAGGGCACTCCGGACACCCCGGACTGGGGTCGCTGGTGGCAGATCATCGAGGACTACAGGGTCTCCGTCCTGTACTGCGCCCCGACCGCCATCCGCGCCCACATGAAGCAGGGTCCACAGTTCGCGGCCGCCCATGACCTGTCCAGCCTGCGGGTT
Organism: uncultured Anaerolineaceae bacterium; assembly: GCA_964396565.1. Lineage (GTDB taxonomy): Bacteria > Chloroflexota > Limnocylindria > Limnocylindrales > CSP1-4 > SPCO01. Next base: position 2,853 of record CAYNGM010000138.1, read on the forward strand.
CTCGGCTCGGTCGGTGAGCCGATCAACCCGGAGGCATGGCTCTGGTACAACGAGCACATCGGTGGCGGGCGGGCCCCCATCGTCGACACCTGGTGGCAGACCGAGACCGGGATGATCATGATCACGCCACTCCCCGGGGTGACCACCACGAAACCGGGAAGTGCCACCTTCCCGTTCCCGGGCGTGGTCGCCGATGTCGTCGACAGCCACGGCGTCCCGGTCCCCAAGGGTGGCGGCGGATACCTCGTGCTCAAGCGACCGTGGCCGGCCATGCTGCGCGGCATCTACGGCGACCCGGAGCGCTACACCCAGACCTACTGGAGCCGGTTCCCGGGCATGTACTTCGCCGGCGATGGAGCCAAGCGCGACGAGGACGGCTACTTCTGGTTGCTCGGCCGGGTAGACGACGTGATGAACGTGTCCGGCCACCGGATCAGCACGATCGAGGTCGAGAGCGCGCTGGTCGACCACAAGGCGGTCGCCGAAGCCGCCGTCGTCGGCAAGAACGATCCGTTGACCGGACAGGCCATCTTCGCGTTCGTGATCCCCAAGGTCGGCGTCGAGGCCGACGACGCCCTGGCCGCGGAGTTGCGCGAGCACGTGGCCAAGGTCATCGGCCCGATCGCCAAGCCCAAGTTCCTGATGTTCACACCCGACCTGCCCAAGACCCGCTCGGGCAAGATCATGCGACGACTGCTGCGTGACATCGGTGAGGGTCGGCCGCTGGGCGACACGACGACGCTGGCGGACGGCGGCGTGGTCGAGACCATCCGCGAGCGGTCCGGTGGAGCGGAGGACTAGGGGTGCCGTTCGACTTCCTCAGGAAACGCAAGGACGACCCGTCCGGCGAAGCATCCACGGGGGCAGCGACGCCGTCGGCGAAGGCTGCCACCGCTGCGAAGTCGACACCGTCGCGGGACGATCGCGGGATCGCCTTCGACGGCCTGACCGAGGAGTGGCGGATCGTCGGCGAGATGCATGTCCCCAAGCGGCTCTCGGACGCGCTCAACAAGCGCGACCCGATCGAGATCTCCAACGTCCGGTGGGCCCCCATCGACGGATCAGAGCCCCTCGTCGATGCCTCGGGCCTGAAGTCGGTCGACCCGTATGACCTGATCATCGTGCTCGCCGGCGAGGCGACCCTGCCGCCACTGACCGAGGCCGAGAGGGCGGCCCACAAGGTCCACAAGATCGCCTACGACGTCGCCCTGGAAGTGCCGCCGTTCAGGGTCATCGGCACCGTCTACCTCTACCCGGGTTCCGAGCCCGAGCGCCTGATGGACCGCGCGACCGAGATGTTCGTGCCGGTCGTCGAGGCGACCGCCTCGCTCAACGGGCAGGCCATCTCCGATGAGCTTGACGCCATCCTCGTCAACCGCTTCTATCTGCGCGGGATCGAGCAGATAGACAAGCGCACGGGTCTCAAGCACCAGAAGCTGCCCGGTGCGCCACTGGGCGGCACCTCCTGGCAGGAGAAGTCGCGCTGACCGACCCATCGAGGGCGAAGGACCGATCGCGCGGGGCCCCCCATCGGGTCGAGGCTGTCGTGCTCGACGTCGGCGAGACACTCGCCGATGAGACCCGTCTGTGGTCTGCCTGGGCCGACCGGCTCGGCGTCCCGCGCCTGACCTTTCTCGGGATCCTTGGCGCCGGGATAGCCCGGGGCGAGGATCATCACGCCCCGTTCCGTCTGCTTCGTCCTGATCTTGACCTGCACGCCGCCATCGCGGACGAGGCCATGTCCGACGACGGCTGGGTCAAGGCCTCCGACCTGTACCCGGACGCCATCGATGGCCTGCACCGCCTGGTCGAGGCGGGTTACCGGGTCGGAGTGGTCGGGAATCAGCCCGCTCGCAGCGAGTCGATGCTCGCCTCGCTCGGAGTCGACCTCGAGCTCGTTGCCTCATCCGAGAGCCTCGGCGCGGCCAAGCCCGAACCCGGCTTCTTCATGGCCATCGCCGAGCGTATGCGCCTGCTGCCGCGGGCCATCGCCTATGTCGGCGACCGGGTCGATAACGACATCGTGCCGGCGGCGGCGATCGGCATGCGGACCGTCTTCATCAGACGCGGTCCATGGGCATGGATCCAGGCTGGACGAGATGCGCCAGCGGAGGCGGACGTCGTTATCGAGTCCCTGCTGGAACTCCCCGAGGCACTCGCTACGCTCGACTGACGAGCCACCGATCGGATGCCTCGACCGGTGTGCGCTCCAGGCGATGGTGCGGTCAGGCTCGCGCGGTGGCCTTCTGGCGCCCGAACAGGCTGAACGAGACCTTCGTCGTCGGGTTCGGGATCGATACGCCCAGCAGTCGATCGGCCAGGGCATCGAAGTCCTCGCTGATCTTCTCCTTGGGGAACATCTCGATGACCGTGCGGCCCTCGTTGGCAGCGCGTACGAAGAGCAGGCCACCCGACCTGATCTGGGCGAGGGCCGGCATCCCGACCGTGCGCTCCATGTCGGCGACCGACACACCGCTGTTGGCACGGTTGATGATCAGCGCCAGCCGATCTCGGACACCGAGCTCCGTGGCGACGTCGTTGAACATGACCGCTGCACGGATGGCCGGAACGTCCGGGGTGACCGGCACGAGGACCTTGTCGGCCCGTTCGAAGATGGCCTGGTTGAGCGCGCTGTACGAGGGATGCAGGTCGACCACCACGAAGTCGAAGCCACGTCGCGCGGCGGCGATCGCGTCGGCCACCCGCTCGGGCTCGAGGATCTCGGTATTGAGCGGCGATGAGGTGAGGGCCACGACCCGCAGACCTGACGGATGTGCTGCAGCAAGGTCGATCAGGGACTCGGCTGGACCGCCCTCAAGCTCGTCGCGCCAGCTGTCGGCGACCGTGCGCACGGCATCGATGCCGAGCGACGTGGTCACGTGGCCGGTCACCGTGTCGGCGTCGACGAGGACGACGCTCTGCCCCTTGTGGACACGCAACGCCGAGGCGAGATTGGTCGCGACGGTCGTCTTGCCGACGCCACCCTTGGGATTGAACACGGCAAGGACCGTGGCCCGGGTCGTCCATGCGTCGGCGTCCAGGCTGGCATTCTGGAGGATCGGGCCCGAGCCATCATCCACGGTCTGGCTGCGGATGCACATCGCCTCGACGCGCCAGCGGATCGACTCGGCGGAATAGGGGCGCGTGAAGTATTCGTCGTCGGCGCTGCTCGCCGTCGGATGAGCACCCAGTTGCTCGAGCGCGCGCGGCGACACGACCATCAGGGCGGGGATCTTGC
>CAYNGM010000139.1:0-6066 GCA_964396565.1 uncultured Anaerolineaceae bacterium
CCCGTATTCGGAAGACCGACTCCGGGCGAGCCTCGAGGCTTTCCACCTCCGCGCTCTCGCGCAGCAGCCCGACCCGCGCACTGGCTCGCCTGGTCGTCGCCGCTGCCGGCCACGATGGACTCGCCGGGCCGAGCCTGAACTCGGGGAAGAGCGCGGCGATCGATGCTGTGTCGTGCAGTGTCGTCCAGACGATCCGTGGCGAAGCCTGCACGAACACGCGGCGCTCGACGATGCCGTCGACGCCCAGGTACTCGGCGGCGCGTCGGAACCGGACCTCGGGATCCGGGCGGACCGCCATCGTCAGAGTCCGATAGGGTGCCAGACCGTCTTCATCTCGAGGAAGGCGGCGATCCATTCGGGACGCTCACTGGCACGATCATCGAGCCAGTCGAAGCGATGCTCGGCGACGCTCGTCGGTCGACGCAGCAGGCGCTTTATGTCATCGGCGGCCAGCTGCTCCGTGGCGGTGCGCATCGCATCGGGCACGCCCCACGTGTCGAGCGCATCGACGTCCACGTGTCCGGCCAGGACAGGCACCAACTCCCCCTTGAGCCCGGTGAGGACGTTGACCACGCCGCCCGGCACATCGGACGTGGCGAGGACCTCGCCCAGGGTGACCGCAGGCAGCGGACGCGTCTCAGAGGACAGGAGCACGACGGCGTTTCCGCTGACCAGTGGCGGGGCGAGGCGTGAGACGAGTCCGAGAAGCGACGATGTCTCGGGGGCGACGACACCGACGACGCCTGTTGGCTCGGGGATCGTGAAGTTGAAGTACGGCGCGGCCACGGGATTGGATGATCCAAGGACCTGGCTGATCTTGTCGGCCCAGCCCGCGTACCAGACCCAGCGATCGATGGCCCTGTCCACGACCGTCGCGGCACGCTCGGGCCGCAGACCCTCGGCTGCGCCGACCTCCGCCACGAACTGGTCGCGCCGACCCTCCATCAGCTCGGCGACCCGGTACAGCACCTGGCCCCGGTTCATCGCGGTCTTGCCCGCCCATCCCGGCTGAGCCTTGCGCGCGGCGCGCACGGCGTCACGGAGGTCCTTGCGCGACGCGCGACAGGCGTTCGCGAGCGGCGTCCCATCAGCACCGCTGACCAGATACGAGCGACCGCTCTCGGATCGTGGGAACGCCCCGCCGATGTACAGCTTGTACGTCTTGCGGACCTCGATCCGGCCGCCGGTCTCAGCCATGCGTGGCGTCCCCCGACCTCATCGGCGGACCGACGAACTCGATGTCGTAGCGCGCGCGGACCGGCTCGATGATCTCCGGTGTCGGGCGGACCAACCCCGCGGGCATCTCGTCGCTCTCGGCTGGCACGCCAAGCTCCATGGCGAAGCGCTCGAACCCTGCGGGTGTCGCGAAGACAAGGACTCGCGTCGGCTCGACATCGACCGTGAACGCGTGGGCCACGCCCTTGGGCGCGAACGCGAAGGCACCGGCCGGTGCGACGAACGTCTGGTCACCAACCTGGAAGGTCATCTGTCCATCGAGCACATACCACATCTCATCCTCGCGACGATGGATGTGCAGGGGCGGCTCCGTGGCCCGGGTGGCCACGGCCTCGACGATCGCCAGCCGGCCATCGACGATGTCCCCGGACAGCTTCTCGGTGAAGCGACCACCGAGCGACCAGACCGACCGACCGCCGCCGGGCGGCACGATGAAGCCGGACGACGCCATCAGCGGTCCTCCAGGCGGACGTAGGCATGCAGCCCGTGCATCCCGCCCTCGCGGCCGAAACCGGATTCCTTGTAGCCACCGAACGGCGAGGTCGGGTCGAAGCGATTGAACGTATTGGCCCAGACGACACCGGCCTTCATCCGCGAAACCATGTCCAGGATCCGCGAACCCTTGTCGGTCCAGATCCCGGCCGATAGCCCGTATTCCGTGTTGTTGGCCTTCTCGACCGCCTCCTCCGGGGTTCGGAAGGTGAGCACGGACAGGACCGGCCCGAAGATCTCCTCGCGGGCGATCCGATGGCTCTGGGCGACGTTGGTGAACAGGGTCGGCCGGAAGAAGTAGCCGCGTTCGGGCAGATCGCAGGCAGGCTGGTACAACTCGGCGCCCTCGTCGACGCCGCTCTGGACCAGCGCCGTGATCTTCTCCAGCTGCGCCCTCGAGTTGATCGCCCCGACGTCGGTGTTCTTGTCGAGCGGATCCCCTACCCGGATGGTCGCGAGACGGTCCTTGAGCTTGTCGATGAGCGGCACCGCGATCGACTCCTGGACGAGCAGGCGCGATCCGGCGCAGCACACCTCGCCCTGGTTGAAGTAGATGCCGTTGACGATGCCCTCGACCGCCTGGTCGAGGGGTGCGTCGTCGAACACGATGTTGGCGGCCTTGCCACCGAGCTCAAGGGTGAGCGCCTTGTCCGTGCCGGCTACGCCGCGGAAGATGCGCCGGCCGATCTCGGTCGAGCCGGTGAAGGCGACCTTGTCGATCCCCGGATGGGTGACCATCGCCATCCCGGTCTCACCCGGTCCGGTCACGATGTTGACGGTGCCGCCGGGCAGGTCAGCCTGGCGACAGACATCGGCGAAGAGCAGCGCCGACAGCGGGGTCGTCGATGCCGGCTTGAGGACGACCGTATTGCCCGCCGCGAGCGCCGGGGCGATCTTCCAGGCAAGCATCAGCAGCGGGAAGTTCCAGGGGATGATCTGCGCCGCCACTCCGAGCGGTCGCGCCACGCGACCCGGGAACGCGTAGTCGAGCTTGTCCGCCCAGCCCGCGTAGTACCAGAAGTGGCTGGCCGCCAGCGGCACGTCGACGTCCCTTGATTCCCTGATCGGCTTGCCCGAGTCCATCGACTCGAGCACCGCGAACTCGCGGCTGCGCTCCTGCAGGATCCGGCTGATCCGGAACAGATACTTGGCCCGCTCCTTGCCGCTCAGCCGACCCCACGAACGTCTCTGCGCACGTCGCGCCGAACGGACAGCCCGGTCCACGTCAGCCGCCGTTCCCCGGGCGACTTCTGCGAGTGGCTGTTCGGTGGCCGGGTCGACGGTCGTGAACGTCCTGCCATCGGCCGCCGGCACGTCGCGCCCACCGATGAACAGGCCGTAGCGCTCGCGGAGGGTCACGATATCCCGTGCCTCGGGCGCCGGCGCGTACTCCCAGGGGATGGCCTGCCCGTCACCCAGGCCCCAGCTGTTCGGGGCAAGGGCTCGGGCCGGAGCTGACGGCACGACGCTCGACTCGGTGTGGTGGGCCATGGCGGGCATTATGTCACCGGTGCCATGACCGACCGTGCGCCAGGGCGCGCCGACCCCGGGGACTCAGCAGTCGTAGGCGGCCGACGAAAAGACCTTCTCGCAGTACCGGATGTGCAGGTGATCGTCGTGTCCGGTGTAGTGCTTCGTGAGCCCCTCACGGATGAGGACCGGATCGTTGAAGTAGATGAGTTTGACGTGCCCCGGAGCAGTCGCCCGGATCGCCTTGACGAGATCGCGCGTCGCCGCCCGGTCGTAGGTCGAGTAGCGCCAGTTCGTCCCGCCTGAACACTGGTTGGTGGACTTCTTCATCGGTCGGATATCGACATCCATCCCGCGTTCATGAGTCTGATGGCCGGGGATGTTCCCACCGTGCTCGAACCCGATGTCGCCGAGGGCGATCTTGCCGTGCCCCTTGGTGACCATGGCCACGGCGGCGGCCTGCAGCTGACCTATGGTCGAGGCGGTCCCCCAGTTGGCGTTGCGGTTGCCGACCGTGTAGTCGCACATGCTCTTGCCCCAGTACGGCAGCTCGTAGTGCTTGAGCAGGGCGGCCCAGGTGTACGGCCCCATGACACCCGTCCTGGAGATGCGCATGTGCCCCTGGAAGGCAGACACGGCCGATCGGACGGGATCCGTGTAGATGCCGCTGTGTGCGAACGACGTCAGGCGCTTCTCGTTGAGGAGCCTCGTCAGCGCGATGACCGCCTCGCCACTGACGCTGCCATCGAGTCGGACGAGAAGCGCAGTCCAGGTCGCGTTGTCGACCGCCCCGCTCGCCGACAGTCCGCGGGACGTCTGGAAGGCACGGACCGCGTTCACCGTGGCGGTGTCGAAGACGGAGGTGACCGCGATCGCCGAACCGTGGTGCCGGAGCAGGTGCTGGAGGGCCTTCACGTTGACGCCGCGATTACCTGAGCTGGTATGCGGGTATGTCGGCGGCGCCGCGGTCTTCGTGAGCAGGATCGGGCTTGCGGCGTTCGCCGTCGTCACCAGGATCGTCAGAAGCAGGACGGCGGCGAACGGGGACAGGGTCCGGCGGATCAGGGGAGTCATGGCCTTCTAGCCTACCCGGCCGGCACCCACGCTGCCAACTCATCGGCCGTCGGCGGGTCGGCGCCGGGGCGCGTGCAGGTCAGGCTCGCGACCCGGATCGCGCGCCGCACGGACACCACCAGGTGATCGTCGGACCCGAGATCGCGGCGACTTCGGCCCGTCCCGATCCATGCCGCCAGGAAGCCTGCGCTGAAGGCATCACCCGCCCCGACCGTGTCCACCACGGCAATATGCGGCACATCAAGCGCGGCGATGCCACGCGGCGTCACGACCCGCACGGGCCCCGCGCCGTCGGTCCACAGCACCACGCTCGGACCACCGGCGAGGAGCGCCCCGACCGCATCGGCAGGTTCGATCCCCTCGTACAGGTAAGCCAGGTCGTCCGAGCTGACCTTGACCACATCGGTGCGCCCCAGCAGCCGACGGATCCGCGCGAGGTAGGTGGCCCGATCACGGATGGCGGCCCCGCGACAGTTGGGGTCGAGCATCACGACCGCGTCGTCTGGCGCGGCGTCGACCAACGCCTCCATCGCCGATGCCAGCGGCTCGACGACAAGCCCGAGCGTCCCGACATGGACCGCGCCGACCCCGGTCATCGGGATGACGGCCACGTCCGCGGGTGAGACGACGGTCGCAGCGGTCTCATCGAGCGAGAAGCTGTAGGAGGCGACTCCCAGCGAGTCGAGCTCGGCGACGGCCCAGGCGGTCGGCCGATCGGTCGTCTGGACAAGGGAGAGATCGACCCCGTCGGCGGCCAGCGCCGTCCGCAGACGCCGTCCGGCGGGGTCATCGGATAACCCGCCGACGAACGCGACCCGGACTCCCAGTCGCGCGAGCGTCCGCGCCGTGTTGAACGGACCACCTCCCGGGACCTCGTCCACCCTGCCGTCGGGGTGGACGATCCGGTCCATGAGCGCCTCGCCGCCGACCAGGATCATCCGGGAAGGAGGACTCAACCCGCCTCCGCCGACGGACCACCCTCGCCGAACGCGGATGCCGGGGCGACCGCAAGCTCGGGGACCAGGACGGGTGGGGGGCCGTCCGCGCCCTCGGTGACCGCGTCGGCGCTCACATGAGATGCACGGGCCGCCTCCAGTCCGTGCCCTACTCCGGCCCTTATCCGCCCCCACCAGATGATGGCGGCGACGCCGGTGACCGCCGACAGGATGCCGCCGATGGCGATGGCCTCGGCGATACCGACGGCAGAGGCAAGGCTGCCCATGAGCAACCCGCCCGCGGGCATCGAGGCGGAGAAGACCGTGGTGTAGACGCTCATCACCCGCCCGCGCAGGCCGTCGGGCACCGCCAGCTGGATGGTGGCGTTGGCAGTCGCCGACATCGCGATCCCGCCACCACCGGCGAACAGCATGCAGATCAGCGAGATGGCGTAGGAGCTCGATGCCGCCAGGGCGATCAGGGCCACACCCAGGACGATCGCTCCGATGGCGATGCGGGCCGGTCGTGGCTGGCCGGACATGGCCAGGCTGATAGCCGCGATGGTCGCCCCCAGACCGCCAGCCGTCATCAGGAAGCCGTAGCCGATGGCACCGCTGTGGAGAACGTCCTCGGCCAGCGGTGGGACGACGACACTGAAGTTCATACCGAAGGTGGCGACGAGCCCCATCACGGTCACCGCCAGCAGGACTACCGGCGTCCGACGGACGAAACCCAGACCCTCGGCGAGCGACTGGCGCACCGCGCCGACCGTGCGCGGTCGATCGATCAACCGGGGACTGAACAGCTCATCGTCACGCATCAGGGCGAGGCCCGCGATGACCGCCAGGAAGCTGACCG
>CAYNGM010000140.1:0-6026 GCA_964396565.1 uncultured Anaerolineaceae bacterium
GCACCCGCAGCGGCCGCTCCGGCAGTGGCGGCCCAGGTGGCGCCTACCGATCCAGCTCCGGCCCCGGTCAGCGCCGCCTCAGAACCGGCACCCGCCGTCGCCGGATCCGCGTCCGTCGCGACCGCTCAGAGCGAGCCAGCCCCCGGCTCGAACTAGGCCGAGGGTCCCCCGGCCACGATGGCCGACGCCGACGCGCTGCGCGACCCCGGGCATCCCGTCCCGATCGTCCCTGAGCCCAGCCCGCCCGCGATCGCCCCCGGCGACGAGGGAGTGATGTCGCTCGTCGATCATCTCGGCGAACTTCGGACCCGCCTGTTCCGGTCGCTCCTCGCGGTAGGGGTCGGGTCGGTCATCGGCTTCATGTTCGCCGAGCAGGTCCGCAACGCGATCGTGAAGCTCCTGCCGACGGGCACCGTCCAGGTCCTGGGACCCGGCGATGCGTTCATGATCCAGCTGCGCATCTCGATCGTCATCGGCGTGATCCTGGCCATGCCGGTGATCCTCTACCAGGCGTGGGCGTTCATCGCCCCGGGTCTGACGCCTGCGGAACGTCGGACGATTCGGCCGTGGGTCCCGCTCGCCCTGCTGTTCTTCGCCATGGGTGTCGCCATCGCCATCGTGGTGCTGCCGTTCGCGACGCAGTTCCTGCTGAGTTTCACCGACGACGTGTTCGTGGCCAACATAGCGGCCGGGCCCTACTTCGACTTCGTGACCACGATGTTCCTTGCCTTCGGCCTCGTGATGGAATTCCCGATCCTCCTCTATGCCCTGGCGCGGGCCGGCGTCCTGACCTCCGCCCAGCTGCGCCGCTCACGGCGCTACGTGATCCTGGGCATCGCGATCTTCGCGGCGATCGCCACACCCGGCGGCGACCTCGTCAGCCCGTTCGTCCTGGGCGCGACGATGTACGTGCTGTTCGAGGCGACGGTCTTCGTCATCAGGCGTTCCGGCCGATGAGTCAGGCGGACATGGGCGCGGATGTGGCGGTGGAGGTGGACGCCGACGTGGACGTGGATGTCGCCGTTGCGGGGCCGGCAGACGGCGTGACCGACGAGCAGGCCGTGGTGATCCTGAGCGGCCTGTCCGGCGGCGGCAAGACGGCGGCAGCCAAGCTCTTCGAGGATCTCGGCTACACGGTCGTGGACAACCTGCCCGGTGAGCTGCTCGCCGAACTGGCCGAGCTCGTCTCATCAGATCGCGATCGGTTCGCCCGGGTCGCGATCGTCGTCGACGTGCGCGCCGGTGACACCAGCGTCGCCCTCGCGGCGATGCGTGGCGCCCTGGAGGGTCGGGGCATCATCCCCCGCGTCGTCTTCCTGGAGGCCCGCGACGACGTCCTGATCCGTCGCTACAGCGAGACGCGGCACAGGCACCCACTCGCGGATGGTCGCGGGATCGCCGCCTCGATCGCCACGGAGCGGCGGTTGCTCGAACCGGTCCGCGCCGATGCCGATGTCATCGTCGACACCTCCGACCTGTCCCTCCGCCAGCTGCGCGAGCGGCTGTTCGCACAGGTCGTCGCGACCGCCGGTCCCGACCAGTTGGCCATCCAGGTCATCACCTTCGGGTTCAAGTTCGGTGTCCCGCTCGAAGCCGACCTTGTCTTCGACGTCCGGTTCATGCAGAACCCGTTCTACCTGCCCGAGCTGCGCGACCACTCGGGTCTGACGCCCGAGACCTCGAGCTATGTGCTCGGCCAGCCCGTGACCCAGCGCTTCCTCGAGTTCCTGCACGAGTTCCTCGACTTCACGGTGCCGGCCTACGTCGGCGAGGGCAAGTCCAGGCTGACCATCGCCATCGGCTGCACCGGTGGGTTCCATCGCTCGATCGCCATCGGCGAGGCGCTCGCTGCCTGGCTGCGCGAGCGCGATCTCGGGCCGGTCGCCATCTTCCACCGGGAGCTCGACCGCCGATGAGGCTCCGCCGGTGGCTCTCCCCGGGCATCGGGGTGAAGCGCTGGCTGGTGGTCGTCTTCCTCGGGTTGTCGTTGATGGCCCTGGGTGTCGCGCACATGCTCAGACAGGTGACGCGCGACCTCGAACCGGGCGGCATCGCCGGGAGCCTCATCGATCTCGCCACGCTCCAGTTCCTCGCCTATCCGGTGCGCGGTCTGCTGGTCGTCGCGCTCGGGTTGGGGCTCGTGGTCCTCGGCGGCTACCGGGTCCTGCGCGTCGTCACCGATCCGTTGCGGGCACCCGACGCAGATCAGCCGCTGGCCGAGGTCATCTATCAGCGTCGCCAGCTGGCGCGCGGTCCGCGGATCGTGGCGATCGGCGGCGGGACCGGGCTGTCGGCCCTGCTACGCGGTCTCAAGGAGCACACCAGCAACCTGACCGCGGTGGTCACCGTCGCCGACGACGGCGGCTCATCGGGTGTGCTGCGTCGGAGCCTCGGTATCCCGCCCGTCGGAGACCTGCGCAACTGCATCGCGGCCCTGGCCGACGCCGAACCGCTGATGAACGAGCTTCTGCAGTACCGGTTCCCGGCGGGCGACGACCCAGACACGAGCGGTCTGGCCGGGCACCCGGTCGGCAATCTCCTGCTGGCCGCGATGACTGCGGTCGAGGACGGCGACTTCGAGGAGGGGGTTCGCCGGCTCAACCGGATCCTCGCCGTGCGCGGCCAGGTCGTCCCGGTCTCGCCCGTGCCGCTGACTCTGCACGCGCGCTGTCTGGATGGTCACGTGGTCGACGGCCAGTCGCTGATCATGCGAACCTCGGATATCGAGCGGGTCTGGGTGACTCCGACCGACGTGACCGCCTCGACCGATGCGCTGGCCGCGATCGCCGACGCGGAGCTGATCGTGCTTGGGCCCGGCAGTCTGTACACGAGTCTTCTGCCGAGCCTGCTCGTGCCGGCCATCCGTGACGCGGTCATGGCTGCCCGGGCGCCGCGTCTGTACGTCTGCAACGTCGCGACCCAGGAGGGCGAGACCGATGGCATGGACCTCGCCGCCCACGTCGATGCGCTGTACGCGCATGTCGGGCCGGGGATAGTCGATCTCGTCCTTGCCAACAACCGCTTCGACGCTCGGGTGCCGACCGACTGGCGAGCCGAGCATGTCCGGCTGCAGTGGCCACCCACGGCAGGCCCGCGACCGCACCTCGTCCTCGACGACGTGGTCGATCCCGACAACGCCCACCACCACGATCCGGGCCGCCTCGCCAGCGCGATCCTGCACGCCTACGAGATCGAGGTCGCTTCACGCCGGCGGGCCTCGATCCGATCGGCATGAACATGTCGTGAGTCGCACGGATCGGGATCTCGTCGCCGCCCTGCGCGCGGAGCTCGCTGCGATCGATCCGGCCCGGTCGTGCGATCGGGCGGCGGAGGCGGCCGGGCTTGCCGACGGTGCCGGGATTGCCGAAGGAGCCGGGCTTGCCGAAGGGGCCGGGCCGGTCCGCGGGGCCGTGCCGCGCGAGGCTGTGCCGGTCCGCGAGGCTGTGCAGGCCCGCGAGGCTGTGCCGGCCCGCGGGGCCGTGCCGCGCGAGCCATCGGTGGCGCGACTGGCAGTCCGGTTGCGCCGCGCCGGGGAGACGGCGAGCGATGGACCGTTCGACTGGGCCGCCGCGGCCGATCACTGCCGCACGGCCTGGCTGCGTGGGCTCTTTCTGGCCCACGGTTCGCTCAGCCTGTCCAACGGCCGGACCCACCTCGAGTTCGTCGTCGAGCCGGACGATGCGCCGGTCCTCGCCGCACGGCTCGGCGAGGTCGCCGGGCCCCCGTCGTGGCGGATCAGGCGCGGACGCGGCGTCGTGACCTGGAAGAGCACCGAGTCGGTGGGGACGTTCCTGCGCCGTATCGGTGCCGCGGGCACGTTCCTGGAACTCGAGGCGCGCCAGGTTTCGCGGGCACTCCGCGGTGAGCTCAACCGGGTGCTCAACGCCGAGTCGGCCAACCTCGGTCGGGCGGTCGCGGCGGCCGGCCGTCAGCTGGATGCCATCGCGGTCCTCGATGCGGATGGTCGCCTGTCGGAACAGCCGTATGTCGTCCGGTCCGTGGCCGATGCGCGGCGCGAGACACCGGAGGCCACCCTGACCGAGCTCGCCGAGCGCCTCGGGATGCACCGCTCGGCAGTCCAGCGGGCGCTCGAGCGGATGGAGCGACTGGCCGAGGCCGAGCCAGCGCCGCCACGTGGCCTGTCGTCATTCGCGAGTGGCTCTGCGGCAGTTCGTCGGTAGCCACCTCTCGCTAGCCGGACTGCAGACAACACCCGACCATGACAGCGGTCGCCAGACCACGGAGGCGGTGCGTGTCGCCCCGTGTCGTCGCGGTCGCCCCGTGTCGTCGCGGTCGTCCCGCGTCGTCCGGTCGCCCCGGTGTCGTCCGGTCGCATGTCCCGTCGCCCCGTGTCGTCTCGGTGACGACGATCTGCGACAAGCGTGCTCCCATCCCATCTGATCGTCGTCTGACAGACGCAGAAGCCACCGGATCGCGAGTGGTTCGACTCGATCGTCGTCAGCGGGACTCCATCTCGCTCCAGAACACGGGCCTGCGATGCCCTTTGTTGGAAATCGTCGCCCGTGGGACGACACGGTGCTGCAAGGTGGACCAGAGGTGGGACGACTGGAGGCTGTCGGGACGACACGACGCTGCAAGGCGGACCGGAGGCGGGACGACACGGTGCTGTCGGGACGACTGCAGGGTATCGGGGACTCGAGGCGGGACGGAGGGAGAGTGTCGGTCGCCCCCAGGCGGGACGGCACCGATGACCGCCTACGTCACGAACCGCGCGTGGCGCCTGGCGTGCCGGATACACGCGTCGCGCCTGGCGTGCCGGATACACGCGTCGCGAGTGGCGCATCCGTCGCGTCCCGGCTCACCGCGCGTGGCCACGTGGACCTCTGGCATGATTCACCTCTGATGCGTGACGTGATCGTGGCCGCCAACTGGAAGATGCATACGACGCCGGCCGACGCTGGCGACCTCGCCACCACCATCGCCGCAAGGACCCGTGTCGACGGGGTGACGCGTGTCATCTGTCCGCCGTTCGTGTGCCTGGCCGCCGTTAATGCCGCGCTCGCCGAAGCGGATCCGCATGTCGCCGTCGGTGCGCAGAACATCCACCACGAGCCGGCCGGAGCGTTCACCGGCGAGATCTCCGCGCCGATGCTGGCCGGTCTCGCGTCATGGGTCATCGTCGGCCACTCCGAGCGTCGTCGTGACGCAGGTGAGACGGATGAGCTGATCGGGCGCAAGCTTGGGCGCGCCGTCGACGCCACTCTCAGACCGATCCTGTGCGTGGGCGAGCAACTGGCCGAGCGGGAGGACGGACGTGCCGTCGAGGTAGTCGATGCACAGCTGCGGGGCGCCCTCGCTGGCCGCGACCCGGGCGCCATGACGGGCGCCATGACGGACGCCACCGCGGGCGCCGGGCTGGTCATCGCCTACGAGCCGGTTTGGGCCATCGGCACCGGCCGGAACGCCACCGGCGCCGACGCGGCCGCGATGGCCGATGCCATCAGGACGTGCCTCATCGGTCTCGGTTGGGCGGCGCTCGCCGACGACGTGCCGGTGCTCTATGGCGGGAGCGTCACCAGCGCGAACATCGCCGAGTTCCTCACCGAGCCATCCATCGATGGAGCCCTCGTCGGTGGCGCCTCGCTCAAGCCCGATGAGATGGCCGGCATCGTCGCTCGTGCCGGGATCACCGCCAGCGCCCGCGGCCTTGCCGGCTGACCACGATACCCCTCCCGCACACGGAGGGCGTCCGCGACCGATCGTACTCGTCGTCCTCGATGGCTTCGGGATCGGTCGAGAGTCGTATGCGGACGCCATCGCAGCGGCGAGGATGCCGGTCTGGCGCGCACTCCTCGAGCGCTGGCCGCACAGCGTTCTGCGTGCCTCGGAGGACGCCGTCGGTCTGCCGCTCGGGCAGATGGGCAACTCGGAGGTCGGGCATCTCAACCTCGGGGCGGGGCGACCCGTGCTGCAGGACCTGCCGCGCATCGACGCGGCGATCGCCGACGGATCGTTCTTCGAGCGCCCCGCCCTGGTCGCCGCGTGTGAGCGTGCGCGGTCCAGCC
>CAYNGM010000141.1:0-5997 GCA_964396565.1 uncultured Anaerolineaceae bacterium
GTCCGCTTCGGGGCAAGACCCGGGGAGGGAGACAGGGGGGTCGTGTTCTTCATGCCATCGGGCTCGATCGGGATCCCGGTCGAGGATCGTGCAAGCTGCATCCGGCGAGGGGTTCGGGGATGACCACCGTCGCCCTGATCGGCCCGGACGGGGCCGGCAAGTCGAGCGTGATCCCACGCGTGCAAGCCGGTCTTGGTCGCCCCGTCTACCGCGTGTACATGGGGGTCAACCTGGAGGCAAGCCGCGTGATGCTACCGACGACGCGTCTCGCTCTCGAGCTGAAGCGAAGGCGCGGCGGTCGGCCGGACATGGTCGGTGCCGGCACCGATGGCCAAGGCAGGGTCGGCACGACTCCGCGCCGACGTGGGCCGCTGCGCGAGGTCAGGTCCGGACTGCGCCTGCTCAACTGGATGGCAGAGGAGTGGTACCGCCAGGCGATCGCCAGCTGGCACGAGCGACGCGGTGAGCTCGTCCTGTTCGACCGGCATTTCTTCTGCGACTACTACGCCAACGACGTCGCCGGCAGACGTCCGGGACGTCCGTGGACGAGTCGGATCCACGGACGCATGCTTGAGCGCCTGTACCCGCGCCCTGACCTCGTGATCCTGCTCGACGCACCCGCCGAGGTGCTCCACGCACGCAAGGGCGAAGGAACGCCCGAGTCTCTCGAGCGCAAGCGCCAGGAGTACATGGCCCTGAGTGGGGTGGTGGAGCGCTTCCAGGTCGTCGACGCAACCCGCGACATCGACACGGTCGTCGCCGATGTCATCGGCGCGATCCGCGCGGTCGAGACCGAGGTCGCCTCAGGGTCGGAGGCCGCCGCATGAAGGTACTGGTAGCGTCCAAGATCGACCCTGGCGCCATCGATGTCCTGCGCGAGCGACACGATGTGGACGTCGCCATCGGCGCGGACCGCGCTACGCTCGAGGCGCGCATGGCCGACCGAGAGGCGCTCGTGTTCCGATCGGGCGTGACTATCGACGAGGCTCTCCTTGACGGCGCCCCCTCCCTGCGCCTCATCGTCCGCGCCGGGTCGGGTCTGGACAACCTGGACGTCGCCGAGGTGACCGCCCGTGGTATCTCCGTCCACCGTGTCCCCGGGCCCGGGGCGCGCGCCGTGGCCGAGTTGACCTTCGCGCTCTTCCTTGGCCTCGCCCGCCAGGTCCTCGTGGCCGATCGGCTGCTGCGTGAAGGGCACTGGGCCAAGAACGACATCGTCGGCTGGAACCTCGGCGGAAAGACGCTCGGCATCGTCGGTCTCGGCTCGATCGGGTCGATAGTCGCTCGCCTTGGACAGGGTTGGGGGATGCAGGTGATCGGTTGCGTGGACCACCCAAGCGTGGAGCGGCAGCGAGCATTCGAGGACATCGCTGTCCGCCTCGGGTCGCTCGATGAGGTCCTGGCCGAGGGTGACTTCGTGAGTGTCCACGTGCCGCTCGGCCCGGCCACGCGCGGACTCATCGGAGCAGCCGAGCTTGGCCGGATGCGGCCGGGCGCCTTCCTCGTCAACATGGCCCGTGGCGGCGTCGTCGACGAGGCCGCGCTGGCCGAAGCACTGCGTCACGGCGGCCGGCCGGCCGGTGCCGCGCTCGACGTCCATGTCGCGGAGGGTGAGGGCGCGATCTCGCCGTTGGCCGGCCTGTCCAACGTCATCCTGACACCACACCTCGGTGCGACAACGGTTGATGCCCAGCGCGAGATCGGGGAGGAAGTCGTGAGGCTCGTGGATGCCGCAGGCACCACGGCATCAAGCGCACAGGGGGAGGATCGATGAGTCGAGTGGAGTCGAAGCGGGCCAGGCTGCGTGCGGGCCTCGCCGGTGATCGGGCGGTCCTCGCCCTGGGCGCCCATGACGCCATGACCGCACACCTTGCCGAACGCTATGGGTTCGACGCGGTCTTCGTCAGCGGACTGGCGATCGCCACCATGACCTATGCGATACCGGACGTGAACCTCACGACCATGTCCGAGACGCTCGACCAGGCGATCCGACTCGACCGGGCGACGGAGCTGCCGGTCATCGTCGACTGCGACAATGGGTTCGGAGCCCTGAACAACGTGGTCCGGACGCTGATCGAGTTCGAGGCGGCGGGCCTCGCCGGGATCATCGTCGAGGACAACCTGTTTCCCAAGCGCAACAGCCTGCTCGGCGCCGAGACGCGTCGCGAGCTGGTCCCGATGGAGGAGCAGGCGCGCCGCCTGCGCGCCGCCAAGGCCGCCCAGTCGGGCACCGGCTTCGTGCTCGTCGGCCGGGTCGAGTCACTCATCGCCGGGCACGGCGTCGAGGACGCCTGCAAGCGCGCCGATGCCTACGTCGACGCCGGCGCTGATGCGATCCTCATCCACTCACGCGACAAGACCCTGGGTGAGATCGAGGCGTTCCTCGATTCGTGGTCCGGTCTTGGCAAGACACCGCTGGCCTGTGTCCCGACTCTCTTTCCGAGCTTCACCGACGCGGACCTTCGGGCGAGTGGCTTCAACCTGGTGATCCTAGCCAACCAGGCGATGCGGGCAGCGGTCAAGGCGGTCGAGGAGACCCTCGAGACCCTCGCGCGCGAGCGCCGGGCGGCCGCGGTCGATCCGCGCATCGCGAGCGTCGGCCACCTGTTCGAATTGGTCGGGACGGCGGACGCCATCGCGCGCGAGGATGGCACCGACCGGGCGTCGTGAGCCTGACCGCGGGTCCAGCGGCCCGACCGGTTGCGGTCGTCGTTGCCATGGACTGCATCACGGGCCTCCAGACGGCCCGGATCCTCGCCGCCCGCGACGTTCCGGTCGTCGGGTTCGTGAACGACCCCAACCACTTCTGCGCGCGAACCCGGGTCGTCAGGCGACTCGCCGTCGGGCCGACCAACGGCGAGGGCCTGATCGACGCCCTGGAGCGCCTGGCCCCGACGCTCGGACCGACACCGGTCCTCATCCCATGTGCCGACGGGGCCGTGCTCTGGATCTCACGTGGACGAGACCGCCTGAAGACGGCCGGCTATCGGTTCGTGCTGCCCGAGACGGCGATGGTCGAGCGGCTCATGGACAAGGTCGAGTTCGCGGAGTTCGCGGAGGCGGCGAATCTGCCGATCCCTGCGACTCGGGTCCTGCGCACGCGCGCCGATGCCATGGCAGCCGCCGAGTCGATGATCTTTCCGGCGGTGGTCAAGCCGGCCCTCAAGACGGCGGCGTGGACGGCCGCGACACGGGCCAAGGTGTTCCGGGTCGGAGGGCCCGACGAACTCGTGGCAGCCTGGGACCGCTGGGCACTGACCGCCGGGGTCCTGCTGGCGCAGTCGTGGATCGAGGGCGATGAGTCAGCCCTGGTCTCTGTCAATGGCTACGCCGACCGAGATGGCCGGGTACGCATCCTGTTCACGGCCCGCAAGATCCGCCAGTGGCCACCCGACACGGGTACGAGTTGTCTGGGTGAGGAGATTCGCGACGACGAGGCGCGTGCGATCACGGAGCAGCTCCTGGACCGCTCCGGCTATCGCGGGCTCATCTACGTCGAGTGCAAGCGCGACGCGCGCACCGGGCGCCTGTCGATCGTGGAGCCCAACGTCGGGCGGCCGACCGGGCGCTCGGCGATCTGCGAAGCCGGCGGTGTCGAACTCGTCCTGTCCGCCTATCTGGATGCCCTGGGTGAACCCCTGCCGGAGGCGACCGAGCAGACGTACCGCGGCACGAAATGGATCTACTGGCGGCACGATCTCCAGGCGGCAGCGGTCGCCATGGCCAGGGGTCGCTTGAGTCCATGGAACTGGTGGCGCTCCGTTCGGGGTCCCAAGTGGGAGGCGGTCTGGGACCCGAAGGACCCGCGACCGTTCGCCCTCGATGTGACACGCACGGCAGCCGCGGCTGGCGCGGCCGTCTGGCGTCGTGTCTGGCCGAGCTGAAAGGCATGTCCACGGCGCGACGAGCTGCTCTCGCGATCGCCGATTCGCCACCCTCCCGGGCCGTCGTCCGGCGGATCTCCGGCTGGGATCGTCGGCGCCGCGACGGGCTCGCCATCCTGACCTACCACCGCATCGACGAACCAGGGCCGGACCTCGATCCTCGCCTCATCAGCGCATCGCCTGAGGCATTCGCCCGCCAGGTGGCGTGGCTCGCCGACGCGTGGCACCCAGTGTCGTTGGCCGAAGTCCTCGCCCGACGCGATGGTGGTCCTGCCCTCCCCCGTCGGGCGGTCCTCGTGAGCTTCGACGACGCGTATCGCTGCTTCGCCGATATCGCCTGGCCGATCCTGCGGGCGTCCGGGGTCCCGGCCGCGCTGTTCGTCCCGACGGCATATCCGGGAGACAGATCGCGCACGTTCTGGTGGGATCGCCTCTACCGAGCCGTCATCTCGGTGCCGCCCGGGACCGGAACCGTGTCGTCGGTCCTTGGGTGGCTCGAACTTGGCGGCCCGGAGCGACGCAACCGGACACTCAAGCGGCTGCGCGCGACGGTGAAGTCGATGCCTCATGCGGCTGCGATGGCAGCAGTCGATGAAGTCATCGTCGGGCTCGATCGCTACCACACCGGCTCATCCCCCGACCGTACCAACGCGAGTCCCGTCCTTTCCTGGGACACCCTGCGCTCCCTGGCAGGCGAGGGGGTCGCCATCGACTCCCACACCCGGACCCATCCACTCCTAGACCGACTTTCGGAGGGAGACCTCGATGTTGAGATCGCCGGGGCCAGGGCGGACCTGGATCGGGAGCTTGGTGGTGAGCACGTCACCATCGCCTATCCCAACGGCAACCACAGCCCGCAGGTCCTCGCCGCGGTCGGTCGGTCCGGGGCCCGATTGGGCTTAACGACGCGACGCGGCACGAACGATCTGCGCAGTCCCTCGTGGCTCGCTCTCCGGCGCATAAACGTCAGCCCAGCCGCCGGCGAGGCCGCCCTTACCGCTCAACTGCACGGTTGGATCGACCGGTGGACATGATGCCTGGCGACGAAGTCGTTACAGCACATCTGGCGACGGACGCGGACGCGCACGGGCCTGACGCAGCCCTGCAGCGCAGCCGCCGTCTCGACTGGCGGTTCGCGCTCGCGGACCCGAACCCCGGGCGAGTCGGCTATGCCGGCCCGCCCGATCCCGAACTCATCGCCGCGATGCGCGATGCGGGCTGGAGGGTCACCGACATCGAGCCCGGTGAGGGTGTGGGTTCGGCGCGATCGGCAGATCTCGACCTGGTGGTGGTCGCTGAGCCAGATGGTGGGCGCCTCGCCGCGGCATCGCGATCGCTGCGTAAAGGCGGGTCGATCCATGTCACCTGTGATGGCCTCGCCAGCGGCCGACCACGGCACGGACGCAGACTGGATGCGGTCGAGGTTCGCCGACGGTTGGAGCGCCTTGGCTTCAGCGACCTGCGAACGTTCGTCGATGTCCCGCGGCGCTCGGGGCGAAGCGCGATCGTCCCGCTCGCAGAGCCGGACGCCCTGAGGTCCCTGTTGCGCCGGCATGGCGGACCGGTCGCGGCCCAACCGGTGGTACTCCTCGCGGAGGGGCTCCGGCGCAGCGGCTGGCTGGCCCGGCTGGCGCCGTCAGTGAGCGTCGTGGGGCGCATGGGTCCCACCACCGGGCAGCCGGCCGATGCGGTCACCGCCTACCTGGCCGGCCTGTGTGGCGATACCGCGCTGCCCGCTCCGATCCTGCTCACTCCTTCGTTCCGGGCGTCACGGCACGTCGTGGCATTGGTACCGGGCGACCTGAGCGACTCCCCGCGCCTGGTCGCCAAGCTCGCCCGGCGTCCCGATGGCGACGCAGTCGCTCGACGCGAGGCGGCGATGCTGCACGAGCTCGGCACCATGGGTTCCCCGCTGGCCGACATCGCACCGCGCCTCATCGCCGATGACCGCCGGTGGGGTCTCTCGGTGCTCGTCGAAACCGGCGTCGAGGGTCGCCCACTTGACCCGGGAACGGTATCCCGAGACCCGGCAGCCGCCGTCGACCGCGTCATCGATGGGCTCGTCGCCCTAGCCAGCCCCGTCGCGACCGTCGCACGGGCCCAGGCCCCTGCG
>CAYNGM010000142.1:0-5983 GCA_964396565.1 uncultured Anaerolineaceae bacterium
TCTCGTTCGTGAACGGCGTGTGCGACCAGTCCGCCCAGCGATGCCGCAGACGCAGCCCGGCGATACGCGCCATGAGGTCCAGCTCAGCCGGCCAAACGTAACGGAACGGGACCGAAGCGCGCTCGGCCACCCCTTCCCGGAAGGTCGTGTGGTGCGAGATCAGGCCCTGGCCGGCGACGTCGTACTCATCGATGCCGATGTGCTCGGGAGTGACCGAGAACGGAACGAAACGCTCGCCGCGCGGCAGACGACGCAGGGCGGGCACGCTCGTCTCGATCACGAAGAAGCCGCCTGGCGCCAGATGAGCCGCCGCGTTCGAGAAGCAGGCGACCTGGGCATCCTGCGTGGTGAGGTTCATGATCGTGTTGAAGACGAGGTAGACGAGCGAGAACGACCCGGCCCCGGCGACCCGTGTCGTCGCGATGTCTCCGATGGCGACCGGGATCGATGCCGGGTCCCCTCCCGGCTTCGCGCGCAGGCGCTCGACCATCGCTGCGGACAGATCGATGCCCGAGACTCGCACGCCCCGCGCTGCCAGCGGGAGCGCCACGCGACCGGTTCCGATGGCGAATTCAAGCGCTTGGCCGCCGCTGGCGAGCTCGACCAGCCGTTCGATCGCTGGTTGGATGACTCCGGGGTCGAACATCTCCGGGGAATCGGCGTCGTAGGTCGCGGCGACGTGCTCATCGAACCAGCCATCGGACCCGGGAGCGCTGCGGTCCATCACGACGGGACCACGAGGTCCGAGCCGTGGGCGCGCAGACGAGCCTGCAACTTCGAAACGTCCACGGATTGGACATCAGTGCTCGCGTTGATCCCGTTCACGGAACCACGTCCCCTGCGGATGGCCATCGCGGCGGCCTCCCCGGCGGCCTCCCCGGCGGCGACGATGCGATATGGAGGGCGGCCGCCCAGGAAGGTCGGGAGTCGGGGATGTGGGCCCATCGGTCGGAGTATCGCAGAGGCGGTCGCCAGAGATGGCAGGCGTGTCAGACTGCAGGCGTGTCAGACGGCAGCGGCGAGTCCTATCGGATGGGCCGCCACCGGAGTAGCATCACGAGTGATCGCATGGTCGAGGATCTGGCGGCGAGTGCGCAACGTGAGGCCCACATGACGATGTCACTCGATGAGAAATTCGTCGACCATCGACTGGGACTCGTGACCCCGTCGTCCCGGGGTCAGCGATCGCGCGGTATCCTCGCCTCGTGACCTCCACCGTCGAGCGCGCGACGACCCGGAGCGTCCGGCAACGGACGCGTGGGCGGGTACGTCCCGAGACACCGATCCTTGTCCGTCACCTTCGCGACGGCATCGAGGAGAGCGTCCACCGCGGCGACATCGTCGAGGTCGACGCCGACGGGCGGGTCATCCGCCAGCTGGGCGATCCCGAGCGCGTGGTCACCCTGCGTTCCACCGTCAAGCCATTCGGGGTGGTCGCGCTGATCGAGGCCGGTGGGATCGAGGCGTTCGATCTCGAGCCGGCGGAGATAGCGATCATGGCCAGCTCGCACTCCGGTGAGGACATCCATGTCCGGACGCTCCAGGCGCTCTACCGTCGCGCTGGGGTCAGCCAGGCGATGCTGGCGTGTGGCGCTGAGGGGATGCCGCTCGATGCCCTGACTGCTGCTCGATTGGCGCGCGATGGCGAGAAGGCTGGACCGATCCGCCACATGTGCTCCGGGCAGCACTCCGTTTCGCTGCTGCTGGCGCGCCTCCACGGCTGGCCGCCCGAGACGTATTGGCGACCAGAGCACCCGGCGCAGGTAGCCTATCGAAGCGTCGTGTCCAGGGCCTATGCAACGACGCCGGACAAGCTGCGCACCGCAATCGATGGCTGCGGCGTCCAGACCTATGCCTTTCGACTCCGCGAGGTCGCCCAGGCCTACGCGATGCTCGCGTCCCCGGACGCCGTCGGCGACCGCGATCCGCGTCGGTCCCTTGTTCCCGCGCTCACGGTCGTTCGTGATGCCATGCTCGCCAACCCCGACATGATCGCCGGCCGTCACGACCGTCTCGATACCTCGCTGATGAAGGCGGCGCCCGATCGACTGATCAGCAAGGCTGGTATGGAGGCCCTGCGCGCGATCGCGATCCTGCCCGGGACACGCGTCGGGGTGACCGGGGGGAGCGCGTCCGGGATGGCCCTGAAGATCGAGGACGGTGACGGGTACGACAGAGGCACGTGGGCCGCGAGCGTCGAGGCACTCCGCCAGGCAGGCGTGCTCGACGGCGCGGCTTTGCGCGCCCTGGCGCGCTATCACCGACCGACCAGCCTCGACCCGCATGGGCGTCTCGGCGCCGAGTCCGTTCCGGAGTTCGACCTGGCGCCGGTGGGCGAACTGATCGGCTGAAGCGGCCGGCAGGGACCCCGCGATGGCGCACGACCCGGATCCGTATCGCACGCTGGGACTTGTCCGTGGCGCCACCCTGACCGAGGTCAAGCGGGCATACCGCCGTCTCGCGAAGTCGAATCATCCGGACGCGGCCGGGGACGCCGCGCTTCCGCGCTTCCTTGCCATCCAGGCTGCCTACGACCAGATCATCGACACCGGTTCGTCCGGCCGGTCGTCTCCCCGGGATGTGCCGCGACGTCCCTGGGAGGCAGATCCGTCACGTGCCGATGCCACGCGTCGCGCCTACGGTGGTCGCAGCCGCCGTGACCGAGCGTCGGCGCGTGGTACGGCTTCGGGCGGAGGTACGGCGCCAGGTGGTGGGACGGCGCCAGGTGGGACGGCCGGCGCGCGCGGGGCATCCGGCGCCGGCGGACCATCCCGGGCGAACGGTGGAGGGGGCTCGGGATCGGCACGTGGTCAGGCGAGGGCACAGCATGCAGACGCAGACGCAGGGGCGCGATCCGGCGGCGCCGCCGAACCGGGTCCTGGTGATGACGATGCCGGCGACGGACGGCCGGCGCCCAAGGCGACCCTCGGCTCGACCTCGTATGACGGAGCCGCCGAGGGCCCCTTCGAGCCCGACTGGGGAGGCGCATCCTGGTATGGCCCATCGTCGGGCACCTACTGGACGCTCAATCCACGGGAGTACGCGGATCCGCGCAAGCACGGACCTGAGTACCAGGCACGCGCCCGCCGCGCCGCGCAGGCTGCGGCGTCGAGCGTTGGCAGTGAGATCGGCGACACCGGTCCGACCGTGGGTCGCGACCCGGACGCCGGTGAGTCGAGGGCGGATGCCCGCGAGTCCGGAGCGCAGGCCCATGGGGAGCGGAGTCCGACGCCACCAGACATCCCGGACCAGGCGGTGCCGGAGTCGAACGCGCCGCGGGCACGGGAGTCAGATGCGCCGCGGGCACGGGAGTCGAACGCGCCGCGGGCACGGGAGTCGGATGCGTCGAAGGCGCGGGAGTCGGCTGACCTCCATCCAGACCCGGCCGACCCTCGCGGGGCCGGCGGACTTCGGGCGCGCGTCGCTCGGTTTCTCCGCGGCTGAAGTCAGTCCCGTATCCTGACGCCATGCCCCGTCGCAAGGACCCTCGAGATCTGTCGTCCGCCGCGCAGGAGTACCTGCTCGCACTGCGCGTCGGGGCCGGCGCCGGTGATGGATCGAAGGTGACGGCTGCCGGCGTCGCCCGGCATCTCGGGGTGACCACCCAGGCTGCGAGCGAGATGTTCCGACGGCTGGCTGCCGATGGCCTGGTCGAACACGCCGAAGGTCGCGAATTGCGGCTGACGACCGCCGGTCGGGCTGTCGCTGATGCCATATTCCGGCGACATGCCCTGATCGAGTGGCTGCTGACGAGCGTGATCGGCCTTGGCTGGGCCGAATCCGACGAGGAGGCGATGAGGCTCCAGGGCGCGATCTCGCCCCGCGTCGAAGCCCGCCTGGACGAAATGCTCGGGCACCCGGAGATCTGCCCGCATGGCAATCCCATCGACCTCGCGATCGCGAAGCGACGTCCGGCTGGTCAGCGGCTGTCGGAGATGGAGGCCGGTTCGCGGGCGACGGTCTATCGGATCACCGAGGAGGCCGAGGAGGATGCCGGTCTGCTCTCGTATCTCGAGGCCCGCGCCCTGCGCCCGGGCGCGTCGATCACGATCCTGGCGCGCTCCGAGTCGCTCGATTCGCTGACGCTTGAGGGGCCGCTCGGTCGGGCGACTCTCGGTCTGCGCCCGGCGGCCCTGATCCGGGTGCTGCCTGGCGACGCCGATCCGAGCCTTTTCCATCGCGTGCCCGGCACGTGACCGATCGCGTCCGTCTCGCTCCCAGTCCGACTGGTCCGCTCCACATCGGGACGGCTCGCACGGCCCTGTTCAACTTTCTCCATGCGCGTCACGTCGGCGGAACCTTCGTGCTGCGCCTCGAGGACACGGACATCGCCCGAAACACGCCCGAGTACGAACGGGACATCCTGGATGGCCTGCACTGGCTCGGCATCGAGTGGGATGAGGGGCCGGCCGTTGCCGGTGAGCCGTCCCGTGGCCCATATGCTCCATACCGCCAACTGGAGCGGATGCCGACATACGCGGCTGCCGCGGAACGCCTGCTGGCGCTTGACCTCGCCTATCCGTGCTACTGCACTCCCGACGAACTGGCCGCGGATCGCGCCGCCCAGGAGGCGGCCCGTGAGGCACCCCGCTACGTGGGCCGGTGCGCCGCCCTTGCCCCGTCCGAGCGACGGGTGCGCGAGGCCGAGGGCCGCCATGGGGCGATCAGGTTCCGGGTGGGGGAGGGAGTCGTTGCGTGGGACGATCTGGTCCGGGATCGCGTCGAGATCGACGTCGCCAACATCGGTGGCGACTTCGTGATCGTGCGGGCGGACGGGACACCGCTCTATCACTTCGCGGTCGTGGTCGACGACGCGGCCATGGACATCACCCATGTCATCCGTGGCGAGGATCACATCTCGAACACGCCCAAGCACATCCTGCTGTTCAGGGCTCTCGGTCACGATGTCCCGCACTTCGCCCATCTGCCGCTGATCCTCAACCCGGATCGGACGAAGATGAGCAAGCGCAAGAGCCAGACCTCGGTCAGCGACTACATCGCCCAGGGCTTCGTCCGCGAGGCGATCGTGAACTACCTCGCCTTCCTCGGCTGGTCCACCGGGACCGAGGAGGAAATCCTGTCGCTGGCCGAGATCGCGGCCCGCTTCGAGATCGGCGCTGTGCACAAGGGCGGAGCCATCTTCGATCGCGAGCGTCTCGAGTGGCTCAACGGCCAGTGGATCCGCCGACTCGAGCCCGACGACCTGATAGACCGCCTGCGCCCGTTCGTCGAGGCGGAGTACGCGGCCGGACGCATCGACCGGATTCCGTCTGGCGACGAGCTGCGGTCGCTGCTGCCGATCATCTCGGAGCGGCTGCCGACCCTGGGTGCGATCGGTGACCTGGTCGGGTTCCTGTGGGTGGATGACGTCGCCGTCGAGCCCGCGCTGCTCGTGCCCAAGCGCTGGGACGCCGCCACGACCCGGGATGGACTGGCCGCCGCGCGTGCTGCGATCGCCGAGGTCGGCACGGTAGCGTTCGAGGCGGAGGAGCTCGAGCCGCCCCTGCGCGCGCTCGCCGAGACGCGTGGCTGGAAGGCGGGTGACCTGTTCATGGCCATCCGGGTCGCCGTGACCGGTCGGACCGCGACCCCGCCGCTGTTCGACACGCTGGTCGCGCTCGGGCGCGAGCGGGTCCTGGAGCGGCTGGATCGGGCGGGCGAGGTGCTCGCGGGGGCCTGAAGGTGTGTCGGCGACCGGTCCCTGCCGCGCCATCTGCTCTGTCGCGCATGAAGTTTCGCGTCGGCGAGGTTCCGCGTTGGCGAGGTTCCGCGTCGGCGAGGTTCCGGGTCGGCGAGGTCCGGGTCGGCGAGGTCCGGATCGGCGAGGTTCCGGGTCGGCGAAGTTCGGGTCGGCGAAGTTCCGCGCTAGTCACATGAGACTCAACTGCGCGATCCGACCGGCCAAGACGGCACTTTGACCCGACGATCGGCCAGAAACGTGGTGTCGGAGTTCCGCGGTAGTCGATCCTGACTGAGACGTAAG
>CAYNGM010000143.1:0-5971 GCA_964396565.1 uncultured Anaerolineaceae bacterium
TGGCCGGCCGGTGCGATGGCCGAATGGCGTGACGAGGCGCTGGAGTCGTCGATGGCCGTCGCGCGCTCGGCCGTCGACCTGGCCCGGACCCTGCGCGGCGGGGCGGGGCTCAAGACCCGTCAGCCCCTCGCCCGGATGTGGATCGCCCTGCCCGGTCGTGAGTTGAAGTCACCCGACGCCCTGCTCGAACTGATCCGAGCGGAGGCCAACGTCCGTTCGATCGAGCACATCGGGGACGAGTCGGCGCTCATCGACCGCAGCGTGAAGGTGCTGTTGCCGCGGGTCGGCAAGCGTCTTGGCCCAAGGATCCCCGCCGTGATGGCCGCAGCTCGTGAGGGTCGCTTCGAGATCCGACCCGATGGCTCGGTCGAGCTCGAAGGTGAGCTGCTCGCACCTGACGAGGTCGAGATCGGGGCGACACCACGGCCCGGGACCGCCGTCGCCGAGGCCGATGGGCTGGTCGTGATCCTGGACACGGAGCTGACGCCGGACCTGCGGGCGGAGGGCGATGCCCGTGAGCTGTCCCGGGCCATCGCCGACCTTCGTCGCGACGCCGGCCTCGAGCTCGATGACCGCATAGAACTCTGGATCGATGGCCTTCCGGCGCTTGTCGAGGGGTACCTGCCGGGCGTCCTCGACGATTCGCTGGCGGTGCGGGGCACCGGGGCAGCGCCGGCCGGCCTCAACGCGGCCAGAGTCGCGCTCGACTCCGCGAGCGCTTCGATCGCGCTGCGGAGGGCAGGGTGAGCGGTCGCCCCATTCGCGGACGTCCACGCTGGGCGCTGTTCTTCGGGATCGCCGTCGCCGTCGTCATCGTCGACCAACTGTCCAAGGCGTGGCTGACCGGCCTGCTTGCCCCGGGCGAGCAGCTGCAGATCATCGGGGACTGGCTGCGCATCGTCCACGGTCAGAACGACGGTGCCATCTTCGGGCTGTTCGCCGATCAGGCGCTGCTGTTCGGGCTGGTCTCGATCGGGGTGATGGGCCTCATCGTGTGGTTCCATCGCAGCTCCGGGCGCAACACGCTGCTGTCAATCGCCCTCGGCCTGCTGCTGGGCGGCGCGATCGGCAACATGATCGACCGCTTCCGGCTGGGCTACGTCGTGGACTGGGTCGATGCCGGGATCGGGAGTTGGCGCTTCTACACCTTCAACGTGGCCGACAGCGCGGTGTCGCTGGCGGTCCTGCTCCTGCTCCTGTCCGCCCTCCTGCCGGCGCTCGGCCCCAGTGGCCACGAGGAGGATCCGGCCCTGGACGCCGGCCCGGCCACAACGAGCGAGCCGACCGATGCCTGACGCACCAGTCATCGCCGGCGTCCGCACCGTGCGTATCCCTGACGGGGCGACCGGCCGCGTGGATCGCTTCGTGGCGGATGCGACCGGGCTGTCGCGCAGCCATGTCCAGAAGCTCATCTCGGAGGGCCGCCTGACCAGCGCCGGGACGGCCCTGCGTGCTAACGCGGTCGTCACTCCCGGGACGGAGGTGGTGCTCGATGTCCCGGAGCCACGGGTGCTCGACCTCCAGCCGGCTCCGGACATCACGCTCGACGTGGTCTACGAGGACGTCGACCTGCTGATCGTGGACAAGCCCGCGGGTCTGGTCGTCCACCCGTCGGCGGGCCATCACGACGGCGACACGCTGGTCAACGCACTGCTGGCGCGCGCGGGTGGGTCCGAATACGGCGGTATCGCCGGAGTGGCCCGCCCCGGCATCGTCCATCGCCTTGACCGTGACACGAGCGGGCTGCTGATGGTCGCCAAGCACGATGCCGCACAAACGTCGCTGATGGCCCAACTGAAGGCGCGCCGCGTCCGCAAGACCTATCTGGCCCTGGTACTGGGCGAGGTAGCTGCGGCGGTCGGACGGGTCGAGGCCCCGATCGGCCGTGACCCGCGGCATCGAACACGGATGGCGGTCGTCCCCGACGGGCGTCCGTCGACGACCGGCTATCGGGTGCGCGAGCGATTCAGCGGCTGGACGCTGCTCGAACTCGACCTCGTCACCGGGCGCACCCACCAGATCCGGGTCCATCTCGATGCCATCGGGCACCCGGTCGCGGGCGACCCCGTGTACGGCACGGGGACGTCGCGCCGCGGGCCGGCCGGTCTCCAGCGGCTGTTCCTGCACGCCTGGCGACTCGAGCTGGTCAGCCCCTCGGATGGGCACCTGATCCGGGCGACGGCGCCGCTCCCTGGCGCGCTCGAGGGGGTCCTGGATGCGTTGCGCGACCCACGGGCCGGCCGATGACCGATCACATCGCCGGGGCGCGCGAGATCTCCGACGGGCCGGTCGGGGTGCCGTCGCTCATCGAACCGACGCATGTCTCCGATGATCCGGGCAGACCCGACAACGTCCTGCTCGGTGCCCCCGGGGCGATCCTCGCCATCATCTCCGGCCCATCCGGTGTCGGGAAGGACACCATCATCGACGAGATGCAGCGCCGCGAGGCACGAGATGACGGACCGGCCGCACGTCTGTACGTCGTGACCGTCACGACCCGCGCACCACGTCCGGGCGAGGTGGACGGCGTCGACTATCACTTCGTGTCGCGCGAGGAGTTCCTGCGGATCCGTGCCGAACGCGGCTTCCTGGAGGCCAACGAAGTCCACGGCAATTGGTACGGCTCGCCGCGTGCGCCGGTCCGCGAGGCACTCGCCGCCGGTCACGACGTGATCCTCAAGATCGACGTCCAGGGCGCCCAGGTCGTCAAGGAGCAGGTGACCGAGGCCCTCCTCATCTTCGTCATCCCGCCCAGTCTCGAGACGCTGTTCAGCCGGCTGCGGGCACGGGCCACCGAGACCGCCGATGAACTGGAGCTGCGTCAGCGCAATGCCGCCATCGAGCTGGCACGCCAGGATGACTACGACTACGTGGTGGTCAACGAGACGGGTCAGGTCGGCGCTACCGTCGATGCCATCGAGGCGATCCTCGAGGAGGAGCGCCGGTCGAATGCGACACGGCGCGTGCGCATCTGACCGGCTGATGGCTGGGTCCGCCCGGTGACGCTCGGGCTCGATCCGACTATCGACGGGGAGGGGAGAGGAGAGGACCCGACGCGTTCCGGAGGGCGCCTCGTCGCGGTCGCCGTAGACGCCGCGGGGGCGGCCGGGGCGCGTCCCTACACCTACGTCGTTCCGGACGAGCTGGCCGACCTGGAACACGGCGAGGCGGTCCTCGTGGGCTTCGGTCGACGGCAGGCACTCGGGGTCGTCCTCGGGCCCGCGGGCGGCGACCCGGGTGTGACGCCGCGTCCGATCGCCGACCGCGTTCGCGCCGACGGGCCGCTGTTGCCGTCGCTGACCCTGCGCCTCGCCGCCTGGATCAGCGACCATTACCTGGCCCCGCCCGCGCTCGTGATCCGCTCGATGCTCCCGCCCGGACTGCTGGAGCGTCTGGAGCTCATCGCTGAGCGCACACCGCGCGATTGCCCGGGCTCACTCGATGCGGCGGATCAGGACCTGTTGGGCCAACTCGGGGACGGACCGCGAGCGGTTCGAGTACTGGCGGCGCCAGAGGGACGGGCCGGAGCGATGCGCCGCCTGCGGCGCCTGGAGGCCGATGGTCTCGTGACCCTGGACTGGACGCTGGGCGAGGCTGCCGGCGGGCCGCGCTTCGAACGCTGGATCAGCCTCACGCCCGACGGTGTCGGCGTCGCGGCACTTCTCGCGGCCGGGGGACGACCGGCCGGACGGCCGTTGGGTCCGCGTCAGATCGAGGCCCTTGCAGCCCTGGCCCGAGCGGCGCCAGACGGCATGACGGCCGCTGTGCTGGCTGCCCGCCATGGTGCCGCCGCCATCGGCGGGCTGATCCGCCGCCATCTCGCCGAGGACGAGGTCCGGGAGCGTCCGCGTCGGCCGTTGGGGACGCGCCCGCCGGGCCCTCACGGCGGACGGCCGCACGCGAGCCCGCTGTCCGCTCCGCAGGCGGAGGCAGTCGCGCGGATCGTCAGCGCGATCCACGACGGCGAGTCACGGCCCCTGCTGCTCGATGGCGTGACCGGTGGCGGCAAGACCGCGGTCTACAGCGAGGCCATCGCAGCGAGTCTGGCGGTCGGTCGTCGCGCCCTGGTCCTTGTCCCCGAGATCGCCATGGCCGTGCCGCTGGTGGATCGTCTCCGGGCTGACCTGGATGTCGAGGTCGCCGTGGTCCACTCCGGACTCGGCGATGGCGAGCGCGCCGACGAGTGGCGACGGATCCGACGCGGCGAAGTGGATGTCGTGGTCGGGACCAGACTGGCCCTTTTCGCACCACTCGATGATGTCGGGCTGGTCATCGTCGACGAGGAGCACGATCCGGCGTACAAGAGCGACCGGACGCCCCGGGTCCAGGCACGGGACGGAGCCCTCCAGCTGTCCCGACTGGCCCGGGCTGCGTGCGTGCTCGGCTCGGCCACCCCCGGTGTGGACACCTTCGGGCGGGTGCTGGACGGCAGCTACGACCGGGTCACTCTCCCTGACCGTCCGACCGGCGAACCACCGGTGATCCGGGTCGTGGACCTGCGCATCGAGCTCGCCGAGGGCCATCGGGGAATGCTTTCGCGTCCGCTTGACGATGCGCTGGCCGCCCTCGACACCGACCGCGGCGAACAGGCGATCCTCGTGCTCAACAGACGCGGGTCTGCATCGGTGGTCCTGTGCCGCGACTGTGGGCACGTCCAGGCGTGCCCGGATTGCGAACGCCCGCTCGTCTATCACCAGGCCGGTACCACCCTGCGCTGCCACCATTGTGGTCGGGCGACACCCATCGCCACGCGGTGTCCAGAGTGCGGGTCGCCGCGCATCCGGTTCCTCGGAGGGGGGACGGAGCGGGTCGAACGCGAGGTCCGGGACAACCATCCGGGCCTGCGCGTGGCTCGTCTGGACCGCGATGTGGCGGAGCGGCGCGGGGCGGCCACGCGGATCCTCGACGACTTCGGCGCCGGACGTACGGACGTGCTGATCGGGACATCGCTGGTCGCCAAGGGTCTTGACGTGTCGAGCGTCACCCTGGTCGGTGTCGTCTCATCGGATGTCGCCCTGAACCTGCCCGACGAGCGCGCCGCCGAGCGGACCTTCCAGTTGCTGCGCCAGGCTGTCGGACGTGCCGGGCGGGGGGAGAGGCCCGGCCTGGCGATCCTGCAGACGTACCAGCCGGACCATCCGGCGATCGTCGCCGTGGCGAGTGGCGATGCCGACTCCTTCTATCTGACGGAGCTCGAGGTCCGGCGCCGCTTCGGATCTCCACCCTTCGCGTCGGTCATCAAGCTGACGGTCGCCCACCACGAGCGCGACGAGGCGGAACGCCTCGGGGTTGCTATGGTCGAGCGACTGCGTGAGCGTGCCGCGGCGGCCGTGGCCGGGGGCGTCAACGGCCCGGTCAGCGTGGCAGGGCCTGCGCCGGCCTATGTCGCGCGCCGCAACGACCGTTGGCGGTTCCACGTGGTCGTGCGGGCGCCGGATCCCGCCGCCATCCTTGGCTCGGATCCCGGACCGCCGTGGTCCATCGACGTCGACCCGGAGTCCCTGCTGTAGGCCGAGTCCCAGCTGTTGGGGTCGGTACGTGTCGAGCGCGACGGCTACTCCTCGGTCTCGTGGCGGTAGGCCACGATCACGCCCCCCAGCCTCGCCTCGAGCGCCTGCAGGAGCTCGAGCTGGCTCGCCTCGAGATCGTCGGGACGCAACCCGCCCGCGGTGACGCGCTCTGGATCGACCGTGCCCCAGGCGCTTGGTCGGTAGACCATCACGACGTCGCCGTCGAGTGACTGCTCAGCCTCATCGACGAGGGCGAGTTGCTCGGGGGCGAGGTCCGCATATGCCCATTCGGTGGCCATGGTGTCCTCCGCGTTGCAGGTGGCGCGCCGGCGGCGACCTCTCGGCCGGCGGACTGATGATACGACCGTCGCGGCAGGGGGTGATGAGGCGTCATCAGGCCGGCGAGCCGTCGACTCCGGAGCCGGTTCGTGGGACCATACGCGGCGACCCTCAGGAGGACA
>CAYNGM010000144.1:0-3554 GCA_964396565.1 uncultured Anaerolineaceae bacterium
GTTCAGCGCGCGACGTCGACGACGACCTAGCGGGCCTTGCCCTCGCGGAGGGTCGCGATCGACTTCTCGATCCGGCGCCGGCGGGTCTCGGGGGACTTCGCGCCTTCGATGCTCAGCGTGTGGGCCTTCTTGTTGCTGTTCGAGAGCCCATCGAACGTCGCCCGTGCCGCCGGCTCGGCGTCGAGCGCAGCGGCGAAGTCCGCCGGCACTTCGACCTCGCGCGGTGCGTCGTCGACGACGAGGTCGACCTCGATCGTGTCGCCCGCGGCGAGCCCGGCGGCCACCCGATGCTCGGCGGCGAGCGGGAGCATGTAGATGTCCCCGTACGGCGCGATCGTGCTGCGGTAGGCGTACGCCCCGATTGTCACGACCACGGGCAGGCGCTTGCGGCCCTGGCCCAGCGTCTCGACCACCTCGGATGGGACGCGGAACCCGGTCGCGGTCTTGCCTTCGAGCTGGATCGTGGTCGTGAAGCGCACAACGCGAGTATGGACCAGGCGGCCCACCCCGGTCGGGACGGACCGCGTCCGCGGTCGGGCGGACCATACCGCGATGACTGGTCTCGTCCACGGCCGGTGGAGCCGCCGACTCGGGCTCGTGCTGGTCGCGGCGCTGGCGCTGGCGACCCTCCCAGGCGGGCTGGCCACGCCCCGTGCCGTTGATGCCGCGCTGTCGCGTTGGGATGGCAGCATCGACCTCTATCGGGCGGGCGTCTTCACGACCCAGAAGACTTGGCGCTGGTGCACGGCAGCCGACGTCCAGATCATCCGCAACATCGTGGACGGCAAGCGCGACCACAGCCGCGCGAACCAGGCTCGCTACTACCGCTACATGCGTGCCCACAACCGATACGACGTGCCCGCGGCCGACGGCGTGGATCCCGCCGGCTGGGCTGCCGGGCTCCGCCACTACGTCGACTCCCGGTATCGGATCAAAGCGCACCGCAGCTTCGACGCTGCCCTCCGTTCCGCGGTCACGAACCTCCGGAGAACGAACCTCCCGGTCGGGATCACCGTCGGTCGCGGCAGCCACGCCTGGGTGCTCGTCGGGTTCTCCGCGACCGCGGACCCGGCCGTGACCGACGACTTCCGCGTCACGAGCGTGCGCGTCGTCGGCTCGCTCTGGGGCCTCCAGAGCCGGAGCTACGGCTACGACATGCGGCCCAACCGCAAGCTCACGAGGAAGCAGTTCGCGGGGTTCTTCACCCCATGGCACTACGCCGGGATACGGATGGCCTGGGAGGGTCGCTGGGTCTCGATCCAGCCCATCGCGTCGGCGACCGAGTCGAAGCCGTCGGCCGTGGAGCGCGCTCCGTCCGCTCGCCCCACACCGCGGCCGAGCCCCGCCCCACCGCGCGTGCTGACACCGGCCGTCGCGTCAGCGATCGCCGGGCTGGCCCTTCGGGGGGTGGCCAGGACGACCTGACGGACGCGCTCTGCCCGTCACGTCTGGAATGGCGACATCAGCTGGAAGTAGTTTTCGTCTGGGTCTGCGAACGTCGCGATCCACATCTGCCCACCGCCGGGCACCTCGCCGAGCTCATACGGTTCCGCGACGACGATGGCGCCGGCGTCTCGGAACCTCGCGAACGTCCCCTGGACGTCCACCGTCTCGATGTTCCAGATGAGCCGGCCGGGATGGGCGCTGCGACCAGTGACGCCCGAGTGTGCGCCGATGCTGACGAAGCCGCTGCCGATCTGCCAGCCCGCGTACGACTCGTCAGACATCGCCGGTTCGCCGAACAGCCTCGTGTAGTAGGCCACGAGCCGGGCCGGGTCCTCCGACCCGATGAGGATGCTGTTGAAGTCCATGCTGGTCCTCCTGCGGGATGCGGCGATGGGGCCGCGCGCCAGCGTACTCCTCGGCGACCGATTTCCGTGAGACAGGTCACGGCGGCGCGGGGAAGTTGACCGTCACGACCCACGTCGCGTCAATCGCCAACCCGAGCGCGGGCAGTGACGGGACCCGGACGGTCACTGTCCCGCCCGGTCTAGGTGGCATCGTGACGACCAGCGCGCCGCCTTCGTCCGGCGTGGTGACGCGCAGGTCGTTGAACGGGGCGTAGAAGACGCCATCGCGCTTTCGCAGCGTGGGTGGACACCGACCCCGGCCCATGGACCCCGCGGGCGGGGCGGCCGGATAGAACTGAAAGGTCAGGTTGTCGGTGGCCCTGGTCGGATCCTCGGTGGCCACGATCATGATCTGCTGGGTGGCGTTCCAGCTGGTCCGACAACCTCCCACCCCAAACGCCCCGCCGCTGAACCTGCCCTCGGCCCGGGCCGCGACGGAGCCGACCCATCGCCCATCTCCCGAGCGCGTGAGGGCGCCGTTGAAGGTGTCTGTGCCGTCCGTGTGGGCCTTGCCGACCATCTCGGTGATGGTCACGTCGTACTCGTTGGTCAGATCGATCTCCATGACCTCGTCGTGCCACTCGACGAGGATCTGTCCGACGCCGGAGACCTTGCTCGGAACCAGGGCCCCCAGGATGGGTGTGCCGTAGAGGGAGTTGA
Source organism: uncultured Anaerolineaceae bacterium (assembly GCA_964396565.1). Lineage (GTDB taxonomy): Bacteria > Chloroflexota > Limnocylindria > Limnocylindrales > CSP1-4 > SPCO01. The sequence continues at coordinate 2,511 of CAYNGM010000144.1, forward strand.
TCAGTTCGGACCCTGGGACCGATGCCGTGATCGCCCCGAACTGGGTGATCTGCGTGCCGAACCCGTTGGCCGGTTCGCGTCGTGGCGTATAGGCCGTCATGGCCGACGGAAGCATGCCCGTCGTCTGCGTCGATGGATCGACCGAGCCGTGCCGAGTCAGCGTGGAATCCAGATCCCAGGTCACCGTCACGCCCGCACCCGGGTTGTTGTTCACCGGGACGATCCCCGTCCCCGTGAATGGGGACACGAATGCGCCCGGAGCAGCCAGGATGTGGGCGACGACGTCCGTGGGCGATCCATTCCCGCCGTGCCCTTCATGGACCTTGCGCGGGGTGGCAGCCACGACGATCGAGAAGTTCGCGAGGATGCTCATCAGGCGCGCGATGACCGCCGGGTCGACGTTCATGTTCGTGCTGGCATTGCGCAGGCGGTCGCGCGCGCGGCCCCACGCGTTGAAGTTCGGCGACGCTGACGCCGCAGCGATGCCGCTCCCGTACTCGACCACGGTCGCAGAGGCTTGCCGAATACCGTCGTTGGGCGGCACGAACGCATCGAGGAACAGCATCCAGGCCCCGAAGCGCGAGAACGAGGCCTCCGGGTCCGTCGAGGCGACGGTCGTGACGAACTTGGCGATCGGGGCGTCCGGCGCTGCGGCGTAGGCATCGTCGTATGCGGCTGCGAGATCTTCGAAGGACCCCTGGAATCCCAGCCCGACCAGCGCTTCGTGGAAGGCACGGAACGTCATCCAGTCGTCTGGCTCGTCCTGCTCCTGGAGCATCGCTATCAGGCCGCGCGCTTCGGTCTCGAACAGGTAGAAGTCAGCGTCCGATCTTTCCGTCCCGGGACGGATCGGCGTGCCATCGTCCGTGTACAGCCCGATGCCCAGGTGCTGGAGCATCGACACGACGGCCTGCTCGGCCATCTCCGGACGGAAGAGTGCCTCGGCGATCTCGTCGGGCGTGGTCAGCTCCGGCTCCTGGAGCGGTTCAAGCGACGGCGCGGGCTCGAGCGACGGCGCGGGCTCGAGCGACGGCGCGGGCTCGA
>CAYNGM010000144.1:3654-5949 GCA_964396565.1 uncultured Anaerolineaceae bacterium
ACGGCGCGGGCTCGAGCGACGGCGCGGGCTCGAGCGACGGCGCGGGCTCGAGCGACGGCGCGGGCTCGAGCGATGTGGGCGGCCCGTCGCTGGCGGGCGGGTCGGTCGTCCTGGGCTGTGTCGGCTCGCCGGTCTGGGCCGGCCCATCGGCGGAAGGTCCGGTCGGACTCGCGGTCGACGGAGTCGTGCCGCAGGCGGTCGCGACCAGCAAGGCGGCCAGAGCGACCGTCCCGATGCGGCTCGACGACGAGCGGCTCATGGGTACGCGTCTACCAGAACACCGCGTCGGATGTCAACACATCCGACCGAGTTCGACCCGGATTCGCATCCGGCTGACAGTCCACCGCTTCGCGTCCCGAGGATTCGCCCCATGATTGGGGACGTTGCGGTCCCGGAAGCGCGCAAGGAGGCGACGAACCTGATGCCCGAGAACATCCTGGACCAGATCGGCGAGGCCGCCCTGTACTGCGCCCTGCGACGGTTCTGGCACCCGGTGCTCTGGGCCGACGAGCTCCGCGACGTCCCCGTGGCCACCCGCCTCCTCGATGAGCCGCTGGTCCTCGTCCGCCTCGACGGGGAGGTCCGGGCGTTCAAGGACCTGTGCGTCCATCGCGGTACGGCACTGTCCCTGGGCTGGGTGGAGGACGGCTGTCTTGTCTGCCCATATCACGGCTGGACCTATAACGCGGATGGTGTCTGCACGCGGATCCCGGCCAGCCACGGGACCAACATCCCGCGCAAGGCGCGGATCACCACATTCGTCGCTGCGGAGCACGCCGGCCTCATCTGGGTCTGTCTGGACGATCCGGTCATGCCCCTCCCCGCGTTCCCGGAGTGGGGCGACGAAGCCTACCGGATCATCAAGATCCCGCAGTACGACTGGCACTGCAGCGCCGCGCGGCGGGTCGAGAACTTCGTCGATTTCAGCCACTTCGCGTGGGTCCACCCGGGCATTCTTGGCGACCGCTCCAACCCTGAGATCCCGGACCACGACGTCTACCGCACCGACGCGACGCTGTGGTTCCGTCTCGGCATCCAGGAGCCACCCAACGACCTCAAGGGAGACGACACCGCCGCTGCCGAAGCTGAGCGGATCCAGCGCGAGCCGTCGCACTACACGATCTCGATGCCCTTCACGGTCCGGCTCGATCAGCCCCTCCCCGATGACCGTCATTTCGTGCTGTTCGTGGCTTCGTGTCCGCTGTCGGCGAAGGAGACCCGCAACTTCACCTGGAACGCCCGCAACTACGATCTGGATCCGTCGCGAGATGCCGGGTTCGTAGAGTTCCAGCAGGTCATCCTTGAGCAGGACAGGGTCGTCGTGGAGTCACAGCGACCGGAAGAGCTCCCGATCGACCTCTCCGAGGAGCTGCACATCAAGGGCGTCGATCGCGTCTCCATCGATTATCGACGCTGGCTTGGAGAGATCGCAGCGGATGAGGGAGGGCGCATCGGCCCCGACCGCGTGCCGGCCGACCGACAGACCCCAGAGACTGATCCAATAGGGAGAACGATTCGGTGAAGTTGTTGCTCACGTCCGGCGGCGTCCAGAACCCGAGCATCGGGGACGCCCTGCTCGAGATGCTCGGGAGGCCGACCGCCGAGTGCACGGCCCTTGCCATCACGACTGCCTCGTACGCCGGACCCCGGGGCATGACGTTCGCCTGGTCATTTCTCAGCGGGAACGGCCGCACGCCGATGGTCGAACTCGGCTGGAAGTCGGTCGGCGTCCTCGAGTTGAGCGTGCTCCCGAGCGTAGACCGCGATGTGTGGGTCCCGGCCATCCAGGAGGCGGATGTGCTGCTCGTGAACGGTGGCGACCCTCTGTTCCTGGCCTACTGGATGCGCCAGTCGGGGCTGGCGGACCTGTTGCCCACGCTCGAGCACACCGTCTGGGTGGGCTTGAGTGCGGGGAGCATGATCATGGCTCCACGGATCGGCGAGGATTTCGTGAGGTGGCGCCCGCCGGATGGCGGCGACGAGACGCTTGGGCTGATCGACTTTGCGATCTTCCCGCACCTGGACCATCCGGAGTTGCCCGAGAACACGATGGCCGCAGCAGAGGGTTGGGCCGCGACCCTTGGTTGCCCCGCCTATGCGATCGACGACGACACCGCGATCCTGGTCATGGACGGCAAGGTCGACGTCATCTCCGAGGGTCAGTGGCGGCACTTCCCGGCTTGAACCGCAGCTCCTGTCCAGAACCGGCTGCGACCGATCACGGATGGGCCCCGAGCAGCGCCAGCCGAGTCGGCCGCGTCGACTACGCCAGCCGCGTCGGCTACGCCAGCCGCG
>CAYNGM010000145.1:0-5940 GCA_964396565.1 uncultured Anaerolineaceae bacterium
CTTCCTGAGCCTTGTCGGGGCCGCCATCGTGGCGATCGTCTATGCCTTCATCACGGATGCCCTGATCCGCTCGCGTCTCCTCCAGACTCTCGGGCGGCGGAGTGTGCCAGGCGGGATCCGCGACCACGTGATCGTCGCTGGGCTGGGAGCGATCGGCTATCGCGTGGCGCTGGGTGTCAAGGATCGCGGAGTCCCGGTAGTGGTCATCGAACGCGACGAGGACGGCCGTTTCGTGACCGCCGCCCGAGCAGCCGGGATACCTGTCGTCATCGGCGACGCACGCCATGGTGGCGTTCTCGAAGAGGTTCGGGTTACACGGGCACGGGCCCTCGTGTGTGCCACGTCAGACGACCTGGTCAACCTCTCGACGGCCCTGAACGGGCGCGCGGTCCGTCCCGACCTGCGGGTCGTGGTTCGGCTGTTCGATCCCGACTTCGCGGTCCGCGTGCAACGCGGCTTCTCGATCCGGTTCACACGCTCGGTCTCGCAGTTGGCGGGACCTGCCTTCGCTGCGGCCGCTACCCGCTCCGAGGTCATCGCGACCATCCCGGTGGGTGATCAGCGAGTCCTGCTCTTCGCCCGACTGAGGGTCCCCGGCGGTTCCAGGCTGGAGGGCCAGCTGGCGTCGGCGGTCGATCGCGTCGGGTCGCGCCGAGTGCTCGCGGTCGCCGACCCCGGCTCGGAGGTCGCCCGCTGGGACTTCCCGAGCGACGAGATCCTCGATGCCGGTGAGGAGGTCGTCGTGGTGGCGACGCGGGCCGGTCTTGGCGAGCTGCTCCAGGAGGCGGCGACGCCCGCGGGCCGGCCCTGATGGGACTTCACCACGGGCGCCGTGTGACCACTGGCCTACGAACTCAGTGCGGCCGCGGTTCGGCGACCCAGCGCATCGGATCGCCCCAGCCGAGGTCGGACTGGCCGTGCGTGTCGAGGGCGAGCAGCACGAGCGTGCGTCGGTGGGCGGCGAATGTCAGGACGTGGGCGATCATCCCACCGTAGGTGAAGACCTCGGCCGGCTCGCACAGGGCATCGACGAACGTCTCGTCGAGTCGGTCACCCTCGATCACGTCGCGGACGGTGGCGAGATAGCGCGGCCCTTCGACATCGATGCGTTCATTCAGGGAGGCGATGCTCTCGTGCTCCTCGATCGACCAGTCATATGTCCGGTCGGCGAGCGCCGCGTTCCACATACCCATCTGGCCGACGAGCCGCGAGAGCAGCGAGCGGATGGTCTGGCGGTCCTCATCGACATCGAGCACGATCGGCTTGTCCAGGGCGGCGTCATCCAGACGCGCGGCCGTCCGGACGAGTTCGCCGGTGAGCCAGACGTGATGTTCGACCATACCGGTCAGGAGGTCCATGGAGGTCATCTTCCTTTCGGGGCGGGCGGGCAGGCGCAGGCTGCCCGGCGGATGGAAATGGACGTCGGACGGAGCCTCGACACGGAACTGCGTGGGTCGTCGACGCCAGCGTCCGGGCGTCATCCCGTAGGTCCGCGTGAAGGCACGCGTGAAGGCCTCATGACTCGAATACCCGGCATCGAGCGCTATGTCGAGCAGCGAGTCGGTCGTGGTGAGCATCCGGTAGGCCGCCCGCTCGAGCAGGATGCGGCGCCGGAACGCGATCGGCGGCTCGCCCGCGACCCCGCGGATGAGTCGATCGAAATGGAACCGCGACAGGTGCAGGCGTTCATGGGCTGGCACACCGCCCGCTTCGAGCTCGTCCGGATCCTCGAGCGCGTCGGCCAGATGGTCGACGAAGGCGGCGAAGGTGTCGATCGCGGTCATATCCCGATGATGCGCTCCGCGCGACCCGACCGGCTTGACCGCCATTGCGCATCTTCATGGCACACGACGGGCCCGCTCTCGAACGGACCGTCAGTGCCGGCGGTCCCGACATCGTCAGTGCCGGCGGGCTCGACGGACCGTTGTTCCGGCCAAACCTACCCGGGCTGGTTGTCGATCTGGGCGCGCTGCAGGCGTCCGGAGAAGTCGACATAAATCGACTTCCACTCGGTGTAGGTATCGAGCGCGACGTGGCCGGCCTCGCGGTGACCGTTGCCGGTCTCCTTCCAGCCCCCGAACGGCAGATGAGTCTCGGCACCGGTCGTGCCGGCGTTGACGTAGACGATGCCGGTCTCAAAGTCGCGCATCGCCCGGAAGGCCTGGTTCACGTCCCGGGTGAAGATCGATGACGAGAGCCCGTAGCGGGTCTGGTTGACGGCGACCATCGCCTCACCATAGTCGGCGACCGGGATGACCGACAGGACCGGACCGAATATCTCCTCCTGGCCGATCCGGTCCATCGCCCCCACCCCGGCGAAGATGGTCGGCTCGAAGAAGTGGCCACGCTCGAGCTCGCCGGTCGTGGCCCGCGCGCCACCGAGCACGAGCTCCCCCTCACCGCGTCCGATATCGACATAGCCCGCGACCTTGTCGGCGGCACCGGCATTGATGAGGGGGCCGACATCGACCTCGTCATCGAGCCCCGACCCGAGGCGGAGCGCTCTTGCCCGGCGCTCCAGGCGCTCGAGCAAGGGATCGACCACCGAGCGCTCGACGATCACCCGCGACGCGGCGGTGCAGCGCTGCCCGGTCGTGCCAAAGGCGCTCCACAGGATGCCGTCCGTGGCGAGGTCCAGATCCGCGTCGGCCAGCACGACCACCCCGTTCTTGCCACCAAGCTCAAGGGAGAGCCGCTTGAGCTTCGCCCCGGCCTTGGCGGCGATCGACTTCCCGGTCGCCGACGACCCGGTGAACGAGATGACCCCGACGTCTGGTGAGCCGACGATCGCGTCACCGACCTCACCGCCGGTGCCGGTCACTAGGTTGACGACACCGGCCGGAAAGCCGGCCTCAGCCATCAGTTCCACGAGCACGGTCGCGCAGTGCGGGGTGTCGCTGGCCGGCTTGAACACGACGGTGTTGCCCGTGACCAGCGCCGGCATCATCTTCCAGCACGGGATGGCCATCGGGAAGTTCCACGGCGTGATGATCCCGGCGACCCCGATCGGCTGGCGGATGCTCATCGCCCACTTGTCGGGCAGCTCGGAAGGGACGGTGTCGCCGAACATGCGGCGTCCCTCGCCGGCCATCAGGAAGGCGATATCGATGCCCTCCTGGACGTCGCCACGAGCCTCGGAGATGACCTTGCCCATCTCACGGGTCATCGCCCGTGCCAGGCGCTCCTTGTGTTGGGCCATCAGCGCCCCGAAGGCGTACAGGATCTCGCCACGTCTGGGGGCCGGTGTACGGCGCCACATAGGTCCGGCCGCATCGGCGGCCTTGACGGCCATCGCGACGTCCGCGGGGGTGCCCTGCTGGAAGCGACCGATGACGTCGCGGAAATCGGCCGGGTTGCGGCTCTCGAACGTCATCCCGCTCGTGGAATCGCACCACTCCCCGGCGATGAAGTTCCGGAACGTGGGTACCTGGCCCGAGTTCGTCGCCACTTCAGATGCCGTTGCGGTCATGAGGGTGAAGCGCCTCGTTCGGCGTCGAGCCAGGCGCGGATCGACGGCATGTGCTCCTCGTTGAGGTGCCCCAGCCAATCCACGTCGACCGCGGCCTCGCCGTCAAGCCATGGGATGGCGAGCGGATCTGTCAACGTCGCCACCGGGATCGCGGCGAGAGCCGCACCGAGTCGCCCATACGATGCGTCGGCAACGGCGAGCAACTCAGCAACGGAACGTTCGGCCCCACGGTCCTGGAACCACTCGTTGACGGCATCGACACCGTCGTCATCGTCGCCATCATCGTCACCATCCAACTCCGGAGGCCAGGGAGAGGGCGGCTCGGGCTGGCCGGCGGCGACTGCCTCGAGACGCGCGAGCGTACGGTCGCGCCATCCGAGAAGGTGTACGAGGAGGTCTCGAAACGTCCAGGTTCCCATGGGACCTGGCTCGGTCATGCGGTCCTCGCCAACCTCGGCGACCAGTGTCCGCCATGCCGTGTGTTCGGCCTCGATGGTCGCAAGCAACCGTCGTCGCGGCTCATCAGCTTCAGTCATCGCGCCAGTCTACTGGGCGAGCCGGCCCTCAGGCCGACACGTGTCGCCACGGCCGACAGTGTCGCGACGGCTGACACGTCTGCCTGGCGGCCTCCCTACGAGGCGTCGGACAGCTTGGCAAGCAGTGCCTGGATCTCGTCGATCTCCTCGGCCTCCTCGCGTCCCAGGGTCGATAGCAGCACGCGCAAGGCCGTCCCGACAAGGGCGGTCTCAGCGGGGTTGAGGTCGATGTGGACGGTGCCATCGGTCGCTGCCGTCTTGTTCACAGTCGTATCGGACATCCCTGTTCTCCCTGCGGGCAGTCGGTTCAGATCCGCTCGAAGGCGGCAGCGACAGAGCCCCCACCGCCAAGGCAAAGTGTCGCGAGGCCAAATCGTCCCTCGCGTCGCACGAGTTCATGAAGCAGCGTCGCGACGATCCGGGCGCCGCTGGCCCCGATCGGGTGGCCAAGCGCGATGGCCCCGCCGTTGACGTTGACGCGATCCCAGTCGAAGCCGAGGGCGCGCCCATCGGCGAGCGTCTGGGCCGCGAATGCCTCGTTGATCTCGATGAGATCGAACGCCTCGATCGGCAGCTCGATCCGGTCGAGCAGGCGGCGGACACCCTCGACCGGCGCCAGGAACAGCCACTTGGGCGCGACCTCGGCCTGGGCGTAGCCGACGATCCGGGCGAGTGGTGTGAGGCCCAGTCGCTCGACGGCCCGTTCGCTCGCGACGACCGTCGCGGCCGCCCCATCCGTGATACCTGGGGCGTTGCCGGCCGTCACCGTCCCGGACGTGGCATCGCCTCGGTCTTCGCCGTCGGGCAGTTCGAAGACCGGCTTGAGCCGCGCCAGGGCATCGGCGGTCGTGTCGCGACGTGGACCCTCGTCCTCGGTCACGACCGTCTCGCGGCCCTTTGCGTCACGGATCGTCACCGGCGCCATCTCGGCGTCGAAACGGCCGGCGTCGATGGCCGCGATCGCCTTCTGGTGGCTGGCCAGGGCGAACGCATCCTGGTCCTCGCGACTCACCCGCTCCCTGATGGCGACACGCTCGGCGTGGGTGCCCATGTGGCAGTCCTCGATCGAACACCACAGGCCGTCGGCCACGGTCGAGTCGACCAGCTCCTTGTTGCCCAGCCGCAGACCGAAACGCGCCCCGGGGATGAGGTACGGCGCGAGGTTCATCGACTCCATGCCGCCGGCGATGACCACCTCGGCGTCACCGGCACGGATCTCCGAGGCCGCGAGCATGATCGCCTTGAGGCCCGACCCGCAGACCCGGTTGATGGTCGTGGCGCTCGTCCCGTCGGGCAGGCCCGCGTGCAGAGCAGCCTGCCGGGCTGGCGCCTGGCCGGCTCCGGCCTGAAGGACCTGGCCCATCAGCACGTCATCGATCTGCGCCGTCTCGGCGTCGAGGCCCGCCCGTTCGACGGCGGCTCGGATCGCGACCCCGCCGAGCGTCGTTGCGGGGACCGCGCTCAGGGCGCCACCGAACTTGCCTATCGGTGTGCGCGCCGCGCTGACGATGTAGGTCTGGCCGTTGGGCTCACGCATGTCCGCAGTCTACGCCGTCACGGCTTCTGGGCCGTCCCTTGTCCTCCCGCCGTCCCATCGAGTCCGTCCAGTAAGTCGCCGGTGATCGCCGCCCGACATGCTGTCCACATGGATGACGACCGACTGGGGACGACCCTCCGTGCCATCCGCGTCCGCGAGGGCCTGCGTCAGGCCGACCTTGCCGCTCGCGCCAAGGTCTCCGCGTCCATGGTCGGCCGGATCGAACGCGGCGGCGCATCCACCATCCCACTTGGTCGGCTCCGACGGATCTTTCGAGCGATGGGAGCTCGCCTGGACAGCTACGTCCGCTACGAGGGCGCCGAGATCTCGCGACTGCTCGACGCTCGACACGCCGCGATGCAGGAGGCGGTCACCGGACTGTTCGCCTCGCTCGACGG